>CACZQT010000087.1 GCA_902783295.1 uncultured Lachnospiraceae bacterium | reverse complement strand
TCACTCTGTCACTGTGGTTTATTCGAACAGAGCTACTGCATCCTCTTCTGCGAAGGCGGAAAGGTAGCAGGCTTTCACAGTGATGTCTATGGATAATTTTTTCGTTTTTAACTATTCATCAACACGAATAATTATTTGCAGTTATTTGTTCACTCATTCACAAATTCGTTCCTTCACCCTGTTTACAGGCTCCGGCGATTTCTTCCAGAAACACCTTCGCTTCTGCGGCCCCGCCGCAGGACCGGAAGCTTTCGGATATTTTCACCGCGTTTCTTTTATAAGAGGGATTCGACAGAATCTCCTGCAGAGCTGCGAAAACATCCTCCTCTGAAATGGATTTCAGCCGGATACCGGCCCCCAGTTCCTCTGCTCTCCTTGCTACCGCTCCCTGCTCCGGGGTCTGCGGGAACAGAACCAGGGGAACCTGGAAATACAGCCCCTCGGACGCAGAGTTCATACCGCAGTGAGTAATAAACGCATCCGCAATCGACAGAACTGCCATCTGGTCTACTGATTCATATATCTGTATATTTTCGGGCAGGTGGTCGAAGTGTTCCGTGTTCGTTCCCATGGAGATAATAACCTGCCAGTCCGTCTTCCCCAGCACATGGATACAGTTACGGTAGAATTCCCGGTTCTGGTTCACTGTTCCCATGGAAATATACACCGTTCTCTCTGCTGTTTTGATAAACGGCTCGGTAACCGGCCGGATGGAAGGGCCGATAAAATGGTACCGGTCGGAAAATGTCCCGGAACACGGCTGGAAGTATCTGGAAGTATACACGATGGTATTTGTTTCGTTATCATTCTGAACGATCTCCAGCAGACTTTTGACCGGATACCCCTTCTCCCGGAGACGGCTGATCTGCTTATTGATGCGCGGCAGGGCAAACAGCATTTTTGCGATATCCCAGGGAGTCTCCTTCATGTACTTCGCCGAATAGCGGTTAAAAGCAAAAGTAGTGGTGGATGAGACATACGGGATCCGGTGCTTCATGGCCACCAGCTTGCCCCAGAAGGCAACAGAATCCGAAACGATCACATCCGGCCTGATCTCTTCGATCTTCTCCGTCGTCATCTCGTCAAGCGCCAGTGTGGAGGAGACAAGAAGCTCTGTGGCAAATACCTTGTCCTTTCCGACCCGGTCGGCGTTCTCCTTGTCTTCCATCTCGAAATCATAGCCGTCACAGCCGATAAACACCGCCCCGGCCTTCTCGATCTTCTCCCGGAACATCTCAAAGGAAAAGTAAAAGACCTGATGACCTGCGTCCGTCAGCTCCTTCACCACTTTAAGCGTCGGGTTGGTATGTCCGTGCGCCGGAATACAGAACCATGCAATCTTCACGGCTGCTCATCCCCCTTCTTCTCATGAAAGGCTGCAGCAAACAGCCCGGAAAAAGCCCCTTTATTCGGGATCGCCAGCCCCCGCTCAATATCACCGAGAATCAGCAGAGTATCCCCCGGCTGAATTCCGAAAATCTCCCTGGCCTGCTTTGGAATTACGATCTGGCCTTTTTCACCGACCGTAGCCGTCCAGGCATATTTTCCTTCAGGTACCGCCATTTTATCGCCCCCTTACAGGTATGATTTGTTATACAAATCATACCGCATTCCCTATGCGTCTGTCAATAAAACAGCGTGCTCTTGCGCGCTTTTCGCGCAGACAAGGGGACAGTCCCCCCGTCCCAAACCGGGACGGGGGGACTGTCCCCTTGTCTATGGCTGCTGCAATGCGGCAGCCCTCTTATCATTGATTGTGCGGTCTGGAAGGTCAGCCTTCCACAGCAAATTTTACGATGTGATAGTAAGAAGCATATTCGCCGTCGCCCAGATCCCTGGTGAAACGGATCGCTACACTCAGCTGATCCCCTTCAAAGGCCTCGGCAGTGTCGATCTTCACATAAACCTGTTCGCCATCCAGAGCATTATCATTGCCCAGAGAGTTGTTGACATTGGGGCCGCCGCCGTTGGCGAGAGTCACACTGTCGGGACGGACGATGGGCTCAGCGCTGGCTTCGTGGGTCAGTTCGATGTTGGTAACACTGCCCTGCAGAACAGCCCAGTCCACATCCCACTCAGCATCAAAAGCAGCTGCATCATCACCATAGCCGCCGGTATAGCCCTGCACCGTCACTGCTACGACATCGCCAGGAGCGATAGTCACCACAGGTGCCTCGGAAGTAGCGTCGTCATAGGAAGTAGAAGTCTCGTCACCGATACGGATCTTGGCAAGCCAGGTCTTGCCGGTGCCGCCTGCACCTTCTGCCAGTGCGTTGGTCTCAGCTTTTACCTGATCCCAGGTAGCGTTCTCAGCGGGTTCCACCCAGGTGGCGTACTCATTCGCAGTCTGCCAGCCTTCAATGCCTTCCCATACGGGATCGCTCATGAAAGGAGCTCCGGAAAATACCTGAACACCGGCCCAGCTGTAGTCGGCATAGGTTCCGTCTTCACTGATAATCGTGGGTTCTTCCACGCAGGGAACACCTTTAACCTGCTCAAACATCCAGGTCATGTACTCTGTAGGGCCTTCCGCAGACAGCAGGTCCACATTCACATGGCCCAGCCAGGATGCAACGGAATTGCCGTCCTGAATCTTCATCTCGACGTTCTTCTTGCCCAGGGCAGCCAGGGTATTGAAAGCCCTGTAAGCTTCATTCACGGGGATGAAAGGATCATTGAAGCCATGCCAGATATATACGTTTACATCCGAATCGGCAATGGCTTTCATGTCGCACTGATCACCCCAGGTCGTGTGAACGGTGGTGCCTGCGTTGATAAGAATCGCCGCCAGCAGATCCGGCTGCACCGCAGCCAGTTCATAGGACCATCCGGCCCCCTGG
>CACZQT010000086.1 GCA_902783295.1 uncultured Lachnospiraceae bacterium | reverse complement strand
ACTTTCCGGCAGAGACTTCATATTCGGACAGAATCATGAAATTCTGTAATGGAAGATGACTCATTGAAAAAAAAAGGGAGAGAAGACCGGTGAGGATCTTCTCTCCCTCTTTTCGTTACAGCACCTGACAGGATTTATCAGCGGATTTCATGCTCCGAATCTGCCGGAGCGGGTACGTTCACTCTTCAGGGGCGCCTGTCAGTTCCTGCATCAGGAACGAGTATATTTTCTGATTTTTCATCTTCCAGTTGTCACAGATGATTTCAGCTGTTTTTTCCGAAGGGACGGTGAGCTGCAGGGAGATGAGAGCGGACTTCCCTTCGCGGACCTCACAGCGGACCTGTATTTCACCGTTGCTGTTCCGGAAAAAATCCGCAATGACACCTACTTCATTCCGCAGACGAATCTTGTTTTCCTTCAGAAAAGCATCCAGATCCGCTTTTATTTCTTCGGAGACGTTGCTGCCGAAATAGGCCAGAGCTTCTTCACCTTCCCTGGTGATTTCATACTGGGGCGAATTCCTGATTTCTTCTGCAGAGATCAGATGGGATTCCAGAAGTTCCGCCAGAGCCTGCTGCAGGGAAATATAATCGGTATATTCTTTATCCAGAAAGAATTCTGAGATCTGGCTGTTTTTCAGCGGAAATTTGACCCTTCGAAGCATATAAAGGATCATGAGTTTATACAGCGTTTGCGGATCGGACAGCATGGTATCACCTCTGGTTATTTTCACCCTTGAGCCAATACGTATCATAGCAATTTCTGCACCTGAAATCAAGAGGTGCTTGCAAGACCCCGGAAAGACTGATATACTGGCGGTGGAATTGAGGGAGCACGAAGGACGGAATCATCCGTTTCCAGGTTTTGAAATTCTCTGTATCACTTCATTTCCCACATATCGAATTCCATTCAAACAAAAAAGAATCCAAATATCTGAAACACTGATTATCTGAAATATCCAAAGAACACCCTAAGGAGTATTCATGCAGAAACAATACGAAGAGATGTCCGTGGCGGAACTGCGTCAGGAGGCAAAAACTCTGGGGATTTCCGGCATAAGCGCACTTCGGAAATCGGAACTGGTGAGCCGCCTGCTGCAGGAGGCTGCTATTAAAGAACAGAAAAAAACGGTTTCCGGGGCTGAAAGAGCGGACGAGAAAAAGCCTGTGCAGCCGGAGCGGAATGAAAGGCAGTTTATTGCTCAGCCGGAACAGAGCGAAAGGCCGTCAGGCGTGCAGCCGGAGCGGAATGAGAGACAGTCAGCCGTACAGCCGGAGCGGGCAGAAAGAGAAGCCAGGCGGTCCGCTGCGCAGCCGGAACGGAACGGCAGAAGAACTTCGCTGCTGCCAGAGCGGGAAAGAAGGACTGCAGGACAGCCGGAAAGGCAGGATCGGGGAGAAAGAAACGGGAGCCGGGATCAGATGAACCGCCAGGGAAGGATGGAACGGACCGGACGTACGGACAGAGCGGAAAGAACCGACCGGGCAGACAGAGCCGAACGGCTGGAAAGAACTGACAGGACAGACAGAACCGACCGGATGGACAGAACGGACAGACTTTCCAGAATGGAGAGGAACGACCGGTCTGAACGTCCGGAAAGATCTATGAGATCTGACAGGATGGAACGCGGCGACAGACTGGAACGGACTGACCGCGTGGACCGTACCGAGAGACAGGACCGTATGGACCGCGGAGACCGTGCAGACCGCACCGAGAGACAGGACCGTGTGGACCGCGCTGATCGGACTGACAGAACAGACCCTTCGTGCCGGACAGCACCTGCAGAGCGGTCAGAAAACCACCGGGAACCGGCAGCGCCTGCCAGGCCGGAGGTTCGTTATAACGGCTGGAATACCGGCACCCGCAATGACGGAACAACAACGATGGAAGAACTCCAGAGCCTGGATTCGGGCCAGACAGCCCGCGGTATCCTGGAAGTGATGCCGGAAGGATATGGATTTATCCGCAGTGAAAATTATCTGCCCGGGGAGGATGATGTATATGTTTCTCCTTCGCAGATACGCCGTTTCGGAATGAAGACCGGAGACATCGTTACCGGAAAGATCCGCATCAAGACCGGGGCAGAGAAATATGTAGCGCTTCTCTATGTGCAGACCATTAACGACGAGTCTCCGGAAGTGGCTGAGAGCCGGAAAAGCTTTGAAGATCTGACGCCTATCTTCCCGAAGGACCGGCTGCATCTGGAACTGCAGGGCGGTTCCGTGGCGACCCGTATTGTGGACCTGCTTTCTCCGATCGGCAAAGGTCAGCGCGGGATGATTGTATCCCCGCCCAAAGCCGGAAAAACCACCCTGCTGAAGGAGATTGCCAGGGCTGTGGTGGGAAACCATCCGGAAGAGCATATTATTATCCTGCTGATCGATGAACGGCCGGAGGAGGTTACGGATATCAAAGAGAGCATCCAGGGAGATAATGTGGAAGTGATCTATTCGACCTTCGACGAGCAGCCCGAGCACCACCAGCGGGTAGCGGAGATGGTACTGGGACGGGCTCAGCGTCTTGTAGAGCATGGACGAGATGTCATGATCCTTCTGGATTCCATTACCAGGCTTGCCAGAGCCTGCAACCTGACCGTGGCCCCGAGCGGAAGAACGCTTTCCGGCGGTCTTGACCCGGCGGCATTGCATATGCCGAAGAAGTTTTTCGGCGCGGCCCGCTGCATGCGCGAGGGCGGCAGCCTGACGATTCTGGCAACAGCCCTGGTAGATACGGGCAGCCGTATGGATGATGTGGTTTTTGAGGAATTCAAGGGCACCGGCAACATGGAACTGGTGCTGGACCGCAAGCTCTCCGAACGCCGCATCTTCCCGGCGATCGATATTCTGAAGTCCGGTACCCGAAGGGACGACCTGCTGCTGACGTCAGAGGAACAGGATGCAGTCGGCCGTCTGCGCAGGGCGATGAACGGAAGCCGTCAGGAAGAGGCTGTGGAGGAGATCCTGCGGATGTTCGCCCGTACCCGGTCCAATCGGGAATTTGTGGATATGGCCCGGAAGATACATATGTAAGTCATGTGATGAAGACGCAGAAAAACGCGGCAGAACAAAACTGCCGCGTTTTCTTTTGAAGGGTTTCATTGATTGGGCTTAATGGAATGGAGCTGTGCACATGTTTCAGGTTTCTCGTATTCTGCACCTGATTTTATCAACGGAGAGTTCCGGCGAGATGGTATTCTTGCTTTCCACCGTGATTGCAGCTGCAGCGGACGCAAAACAGGCACTCTGCTCCAGGTCCATTCCGTCCAGAAAGGCGCGGCAGAGTGCCGCCAGGAAAGCGTCTCCTGCACCGGTGGCATTCTGAACATGTGCCGGAAAGCAGGGGATGTGATGGAAGCAGCCCTGGCCGGCAGCCAGAACACCTTCGGATCCCAGAGAGAGGAATACTTCTTTTACACCTGTTTCCAGAAGCAGCCCGGCAGCTTTTCCGGCATCCGCAAGGCTGCGGATGGAGATTCCCGTCAGGATTTCCGCCTCCAGACGGTTAGGCTTTAATGTATGCAGATACGGCAGGAGTGCTTTCATACGGGGTGCTTTGGCGGCGGAAACCGGATCTGCGAACAGCGGAGCCGGACAATGTTCGCCCAGCCAGAACAGGGACTCCTCCGGCAGATTTGCATCCACAACCACTGCGGCTGCTGAAGATAGAATATCCTGCTGTGTCATGAGATAGGCCGGTGTTATTTCCCGGCATATCTCCATATCAGAAACGGCCAGTTCCATATCGCCGTCCGGTCCGCACAGGTAAATGTAACGGGATGTGGACGCTCCGGGTATCCTTTTTGCGTGTGACAGGTCAATGCCGGCAGCCCGGCAGTCAGCCTCCAGAATGTCGGCGGCATCGTCCTCGCCCAGTGCAGTCAGAAGTACGGCGCGGCAGCCCAGCAGGCAGAGATTGTGCGCGATATTGCGGCCGACGCCTCCGGCAGCCACCTGCGCTTTACCGGGATTGGAATCACCCGGCTTTAAAGGCGCAAAGGCACGTGCGCCGATATCGATATTCGCAGCACCGATCACCACGGCCGGCCCGGCCTGGGAAATAGTATGATTCATTTTGGAAATCCTTTCATACGCCGTGGAAACACGGGGTTGCCGGTGCTTCCTCAGATACTGCGGCATCTGCTGTAAACAAAATCATGGAAAGAACCTTCCAGCGCGTTAAAATGTTTTCCTTTTTTCCAGATGAAGTAGATCGGACGCGACAGCGGATGTCCATCGATCTGCAGTGCGGTAAGCTGTGACAGATCCATGGTAGAGACTTTGGGTGCGACGGTGTAGCAGTTGTAATCCATTACATAAGCGATGGCTGCGTTTGTATTTTCTGCCTGGAAGGAGACAACCGGTTCATAGCTGTAGGCATGATAGACAGTATCAAGACAAAGATTTGTTTCTACAGCGTGCGGGACGCGAATACAGGGTTCACGGCGAAGCTCATCAAAGGTAATATGTGTTCTGGATCCGAGAGGATGATTTTTCGAGACAAAGACGTATAATTCCTGCTGCATCAGGACAAAGCCTTCTACCTTGTCGGTCATGGAGAGGCTAAGGGCAAAATTCAGATTTCCGGAGGCAATCGCCTCATGGAGGGCGGTATTTGAGGAAAAAATCTCCCGGTACAGGGTATAATCGTGCCCTTTGGAACCCTCGCCCCGGGCGGGAGTATTATTGTTCGGGTATTCATGCTGGTAATCTTTCAACAGTTTCTTGATGGCGGCCAGAGGGAAGGTGTGGATGTACCCGATCCTCAGCATAAGAGATTCCGTGCTGATATAGCTGTTCACGGCATCGCGGCCATGGCTGAGGCTGGATAAAGCAGCATCAACGTATTCGAGAAAAATCTCGCCTGCTTTGGTCAGACATATCTTTTTGGAAGATCCTATCCGGGTGAACAGACTGGTCCCAAGTTCAGATTCCAGTTCTCTGATCGTATAGCTCAGGCTGGGCTGAGATATATACAATTGTTTTGCGGTCTTCGTGTAATTCAATTCTTTGGAAAGCATCTGAAAGTATATTAGCTGTTTCAGGGTCATGGCTGCAATTTTATCCTTTCTGAAAACAACTATAAATTTATACTTATATTTTATCAGAGATGGAATGGGAATACAAGCACTGAAAATGTGCTGATACGATCAGAGAATTTCCGAAATCCGCCATAACTGAATCATCTGGGCGAAGTTTCAGGGATGGACGGCTTAAAGTTCCTGAAAGAAAAAGGCAGCCCGGACGGATCAGGGTACTGCGTTTTTGAAGTTCATCCTTCAAAAGCAGAATATAATCAGCCATCATTCGTATAGAAGCGCTTCCGCGTCTGTATTCAGGATACGCGGAATTGATGGTGATGATGGGAGAAAACTCCAGATCCGGATCCGGAAGGCAGGGCAATGCGCTGCCGGTTACCACGGCAAGGTGTGCCGCATTGTCACAGATTGTATCCGAAAGTGTACGATCACCGGAAAAACGGGTCCGGGTCAGTTCCAGTACGGGAACGACTGCGTCTATGGCCATGAATACATCGTCCGGACAGAAAACAGAATGGATTCTTTCATTCAGATACAGACCGATCTCTGCCTCGGCGCAGATCTCTTCTTCCTCAGGAATTCCTATGGAACTGTTATTTGCATACAGGTTCGCCGGTACGAGCTGTCCGTAATGAAAACCGAATTTCCCTTTTTCGCCTTTGTAGCTGCAGCCTCCGATTTTGTATCCGAGGCTGCTTTTTTTTGTATAAGCTTCGACCTGTTTTACAAAAGAAGCCTGGACAGCGTAAGCGTCCTCTGTGGAGAGGTTCAGACGCCGGCTGAAAACCGGGAGCTTTTTTCGGCTGGCATATGCTTCGAACAGCAGGCCTGCCAGATTATGAGGGTCTTTATTCATCGGGGTCTCCTTCATTGTGACGATTCCGGATGGGCGGAGCGGAATCGAAAAACCACTTTTTCAGAAAAAGAAAGGGGGCGGCGCGAATGGCGCCGCCCCTTGAGAAAGCGTTTTTTTACTGCCCGGTCACTCTCTTGATGGAATCGAAGAAGAAATCAACGACTTCGTCACCGATATCTTCACGGATCATAGGCCACACTTTTTCTTCAGCAACGGCACGCATCTCATCAAAGAGCTGGTCATTGCCCCGCAGGCAGACGCAGCCGGATTCTTCCATGAATTTCCAGTCGGCTTCCATATCCTTGGCACTTTCCGCGCAGTACTCAGCGGAGAGCTCTTTCATACGGTTATCGAACCATTCCTTGTCAGCGTCAGTCATGGCATTGTAGGCATCAAGGTTCATGACGAGAAGTTTGAACTGGGTATAGTCCAGTGTATCTACGATATAGTTGGCAACTTCGTACAGGTTGCGGGTACGGATACCGTTAACGGACATTTCCAGACCATCGATCAGGCCCTGCTGCAGAGACAGGTAAAGCTCGGAGGCGTCGATCTGGATTGTGTTTGTACCGAGGCCGGCCCAGTAAGCAATCTGATATTTATTGTTAAGGGTGCGCATATCGTAACCGGCAAAATCAGCTACGCTCTGGATTTCCTTGGTGGAAGCCATAACCTTGGAAAGGGTGGTATCCCAGGCAACCAGGCGGAGACCGGCTTTTTCGAACCATCCCTGGCAGGTTTCCATAAACTCTTCATCGGAGAACAGGGCGGCTACATCACTCATATTCTTGACGGCGTTGGGGATATCCAGAATGGCGATTTCGGGGACAAGGCCGGAAAACTGAGCGGAAGTGGCGGTGACCATCGTAATCGTTCCTTCGGACATGGCGGTGATCATTTCCTTATCAGAACCTAAGGCGGAAGCACCGTAGAACTGAACGTTCATTTTGCCATCGGTTTCATTTGTTATGTCTTCAGCAAACTTTTCGAATACATTGCAGTCTGTACTGCCGGCGTTGGAAGAGCTGCCGATAATGAACTGATACTTACCTTCAAGTTCAGCTTTGGGAGCGTCTGCCGCCAAAGTGCTCTGGTTTGAGAAACCGCACATGATCATCGCAGATGCAAGAAGCAGGGCAAACAGTTTTTTCATCTTAACCTCCTTAATGAAAATAAATATTGAGTGGGATGATTCAGAAATCATCCCGGGAAAAGCTGATTGAAATCAGCTTTTCCTTATTGGTTCGTTACCGGATCAGAACAAGGGCCAGCCAGGGAACGAATGCGACCACAATGACGGCGAGCAGATCAGCCAGTGCAAACGGGAAGCATTTTTTGCCAAGTTCGAAGCTGGGTACATTCAGCATGGGAGCAGCCACGAACAGGTTCATTCCGAATGGCGGTGTCACGAAGCCGATGGAAAGGCAGCAGACACAGATCAGCAGGAAATGGATGCTGTCGATTCCGAAAAGTTTTGCAACGGGCAGCAGAATCGGTGCCAGGATGATCAGCGCAGGGCCGCAGTCCATAAACATTCCGATGATCAGCAGTACAAAGATCATGATCCCGATCAGTGCATATCTGTTCGGAACGACTGTTGTGATCCATTTTGCGAGATTTGTCGGAGCTCCGGTCAGTGTGAGGATTTTTGCAAAAGCTCTTGCACCGGAGAAAAGGATGGTAATAGGACACATGGTCCGGATCGCATTTAAGAGGAATCTGGGAAGATCCCGGAGTTTTACAGACCGGTAAATAAACAGCGCAATGAACAATGCATAGAAAACGGATACACAGGCTGCTTCAGTAGGCGTTACGAATCCACCGTAAATACCGCCGAGAATCAGGACCGGGAACAGCAGGGCGGGGATAGCCCGCACAATGATCTTTCCGAAGCCGGCAGCTTTCAGACGCTCGTAGTTCGCGCTGATCTTTGCTTTGTCTTCCCCGTGTGTTTTGCAGTAAGTAACAGCCCAGATGATCTCGAACAGGGCGATCAGGCAGCCGGGAATGATGCCTGCAATCATCAGATCCCCGATCGACTCGCCGGTCACCGCACAGACGGAAACGTAAGAGTTGCTTGGAGGGATGATGACGGCGAGACCTGCTGCTGTTGCCAGCAGCGCACCGCAGAAAAGTCTGTCGTAGCCCAGGTCATCGATCAGGATAGGAAGGACAATGGCACCGACTGCCGCACAGGTGGCGGGTCCGGAACCGGATACAGCTCCGAAGAACAGGCAGGTCAGGATGGCTGCTGCAGGCATTCCACCCGTGGTTTTGCCGGTGAAGATCGCGAATACGTCAAAGAAGCGCTTTGAAACGCCGCCTTTGCACATAATATCGCCCGAAAGCATGAAAAGCGGCATGGCAAGCAGAGTAAAGCTGTCGACGCCGGCCAGCATGCTGCGGATTACGTAAGGAACGTCTGCCGGAAAAGATCCCGCGAAGAAAAGCGACGGAATGACAGCAGCACCGACTATGGCGATAAAAATCGGCAGACCGAGGATCAGGGCGATGAAAAAAACGAGACACATCAATACGATAGGAGTCATTGGCCCGCCTCCTTCTTATCTTCCGTTATTTCAGGCTTTTTCGTCCCGAAGGTTTCCGGAGCAATACGGACCAGGCGCTGAATCTCACGGAAAACCGCCAGGCCGAAGACAAAAGTAGGCATCCCGTAGATGAGAATCTCGTTATACCCAAGAGTCTGGCTGTAGGTCGGCTTCAGATATGCCGATCTGATAACCCGGAACGAGAAATAAAACAGGACAACCCACAGACAGAAACAGAGGACATCGCCGATATACTTCAGGATGTTCCTCACCCGCTCGGGGAAGAAATCCACGATAATATCCACCTTCAGCATCTTGTTGCGCTTGATGCACAACGGCATACAGAAAAATGCGATGTAGACATAGCAGTTCCGCGCGATTTCTTCCGCCCATGAAAGGGAACTTTTGAAGAATGTGCGGAGAATGATCTGAATAAACAGAATAAGGGCAATCGCGGCCAGAAGAATACAAAGGATGACCTCTTCAAAGTACTCATCCAGCCAATGAGATATTTTTTTCACGTTTTCCTCCTTTCTACTTATTCGTGTCGTACGGGCGGCGCTGGCGTGATGGGGCGGCAGCCAGATAGAGATACCCGTATGCAGGACATAGATAATATAACATGGAAAAAATGACATGCATAATACAATTTTACAAAGGGTAATATAAGGGAATACTTATGAACAGTTATTTGTCCGCAAGGCTGAGCCAGGTGCTCAGCCTGCATGCGGCAGTCTGTTTTCTGAATTATCCGGGAACCAGAAGAAAATCCAGAAAAGGAACCGTAACAAAGAAACATGGATGTAGAAGAAAAAGAAGAACCATAAGAACAGACTATAAGTTTATATTTATCGTGTCCGCCCGTTTTTTGTATTATACATCCGGATGCGGTGATGGTATCATGCAGGATGACTGGTATTGGAGCAGGGAACTGTCTGATGGGGATCCGGTACCAGGCGGAAAACGGAAAGGCAGGTGATATTTCCATGCAAAAATACAGCGTCTGGCAGAATGCCTGGAAAGAAGAATACCGGGAACCCGTTCAGATTACTTTCCCGGATGAGTGGACAGTCACCAGTCATCACATGCCCGGAGACAGTCTGCCCGGTCTGACAGTCGAAGAGCTGAAAGAACGGATCCGGAATCCGTATCATTCCCGCACGATACGGGAGATGGCTGAGAATGGGCACGAAGCGGTCATAGTCTTTGACGACATTTCCCGCGCTACACCTTGCCGAGAGATTGCGCATATTGTGCTGGAAGAGCTTTTTGCGGGTGGTATCGGAAAGGATCATATCCGGTTTATATGCGCCCTCGGGACGCACGGTGCAAACAGCCGGGATGATTTCGTGAAGAAGCTTGGCGAGGATATCGTCGCCGAATATCCTGTTTTCAATCACAGCCCGTTTTTCAACTGTACACAGATCGGAACGAATTCGGAAGGATACCCCGTTCTGATCAACAGTGAATTCTGGAAGTGCGATGTAAAAATCGGCATCGGCGGTGTCAGCCCGCACCATCTGAACGGGTACGGAGGTGGAGGAAAACTCCTTTTCCCGGGCGTAGCCGGTTTTGAGACCTCGGTAAAACATCATCTGCTGGGAGGGGCCGCGGGAATCGGTTCCATCGAATCCTCCCGTTTCCGGGACGGAATCATTGAAAATTCCCGTCTTGTGCCGGACTTTTTCAAAATAGACACCGTGCTGAATGCATCGCTTCAGATTATAGGGCTGTTCGCCGGTTATTTTGAAGATTCCTACAGACACGCCATCCGCTTTTCTGCGTGGGCAAACAGCATGCAGCTGGAGGAGCCGAAGGATATTGTGGTTGTCAACTGCAATGCCAAAGGGAACGAAGCGCATGTTTCTGTCGGAAATGCGGAACGGGAGCTCAAGGACGGCGGAGACCTGGTTGTCATCAATTTCTGCCCGAAAGGAATGGTAGTCCACTACAGCGCAGGAACCTTCGGCAAGGATTCCGGTGCCCCGAGGTGGAAGCCATTCGCGGAAAGGGCAAAGCAGAAACACGGAAGGCTGATCTACTGGTCTCCCTATCCGGAATATACCGCCAAATACAATTTCAGCGATCCTGACAAGGTAGTGTATGCGACGACGTGGGAACAGGTTCTGAACCTGCTTGCCGGACATGGTTCCGGTACCACGGTGTCCATTATTCCGGACGGAACGATTTCGTATTTTGGCAGTGCGGTGAGGCCTGTAGAACTGTAAAAGAACAACTTGACAAACGGAGGTGGAATACCTATGTATAAAGTATTGATACCGGAAGAAATCGACCATGCCGGATGGGATTATCTGCAGGAGCGCGGATATGAAATTGTCGAGGGATCAGGGTATGATACTGAGAC
This sequence comes from uncultured Lachnospiraceae bacterium, assembly GCA_902783295.1. Taxonomy (GTDB): domain Bacteria; phylum Bacillota; class Clostridia; order Lachnospirales; family Lachnospiraceae; genus UBA3305. The sequence continues at coordinate 5,019 of CACZQT010000086.1, read as the reverse complement.
CATCAAGAGGGAAATCGCGGATGTGGACGCGGTGCTCGCCCGAGGCGCGGATTATACAAGAGACGTGATCGCCGCGGGAAAGAAGCTGAAGGTAATTGCCCGTCATGGGGTAGGTATCGAGCATATCGATTACAAGGCGGCGGAGGAACTCGGGGTCCAGGTCGCGAATGTTCTGTGCGCAAATTCCAATGCGGTGGCGGAACACACCATCATGATGATGCTCATGCTTGCCAAATATGTGCCGATCTTTGATGACTGCATTCCCGAAGGGAGATGGGACCAGAGAAACCGGTATCTGACGGATGAACTTCAGGGTAAGACCTGCGGGATTATCGGGGTCGGAGCGGTCGGCATCCGCACGGCGAAGAAAGCCCACTATGGCCTGGATATGAAAGTCCTGGGCTACGATCCTTACATCGATTACACCAAAATGCCTGACTATATTGAAGGGGTTAAGTCTCTGGATGAGCTTTTTGAACGTTCCGATGTGGTTACCATTCACTGCCCGCTGAATGATGAGACAAGGTACATGGTCACGCCTGAGCTGATGAAGAAACTGGGCCCGAACGGGTACCTGATCAACTGCGCGCGCGGCGGTATTGTGGGAGAAAAGGATCTGTATGATGCCTTAAAGAACCATGTAATCCGTGCAGCAGCGGTAGACAGTTACGAAAAGGAACCCTGTGATCCGAACCTTCCGCTCTTTCAGCTGGACAACTTCTGGGGAACACCTCACCAGGCCGGGCTTTCGAAAAAGGCATCTATGGCGTGCGCGACAGGAGCGGCAAAAGCCATCGACGACGTACTGAACGGAAGAGAACCCATGTACCCGGTCAATCATCCGAAAAAGAAATAGACGAAAATGTAATACCGGCCGGCCGCACTGGCCGGCCGATGTCCTATGGAGGAAGTTATGGTAAGGCATATTGTATCCTGGAATTTCAACAAAGATGTAAGCGAAGAAAAAAAGAAAGAACTGTATTCGTATTTTACCGAAGCATTTACAGCACTGAAGGAAAAGGTTCCGGGGGTAAAAGAGGTCCTGGTAGGAGCGCCGCCTCTGGCGAGCAGCACAAAAGAACTCTGCCTTTACGTGGAAATGGAGGATGAAAGTGTTATATCTCTTTATGCAGGGCATCCGGAACATCTGAAGATTGTAGAGGTTATCAAGGCAAATTGCAGTGATCGCTGCTGCGTGGATTTCTAAGACAGATAAGAGGTTATCAGATGGTCGAGATCAGAAAACTGACAGAGGAATTCGAGGGCTTCTGCAAAGACGAATCCCGGTCCGTCGGATATGCGGAAAGCATCTCGTTTCCGGAAACGGAAGAGGATATCCGTTATGTAGTGGATACCATGCGGGCACAGGGCGTGCCGGTCACCATCCAGGGCGGCCGCACAGGGCTTGCTGCTGCTGCGGTGCCCTACGGTGGTCATGTGATGAACCTGAGCCGCATGAACCGTTTGCTCGGGATCCGAAAATGCGGAGAGAACTGGTACATCCGCGTTCAGCCCGGTGTTGTGCTGCAGAATCTTCGAAAGGCAATTGAAGAGAAAGCTTTTGATACAGCCGGGTGGAGCGAAGAAGACCGGAAAGCAGCCATAGAATTTGCCGCAGACGGGGAATATTTTTATCCGACCGATCCGACGGAAACTTCTGCCTGCATCGGCGGGATGGCTGCCTGCAATGCGTCAGGTGCCAGGACATACCGTTATGGCGCTGCCCGTCATTATGTTTCGGCGCTTCGCGTCGTGCTGTCTGACGGAAACCTGCTGGCGCTTCGCCGGGGAGAAGTCTTTGCTGACGGCAGGACGCTTACCCTGACAGCGGAAAACGGAAAAACATACTGTATCGATCTGCCCGGATACCGGATGCCGGATACCAAAAACGCTTCCGGTTATTATGCGGCGGACAACATGGACGCCGTGGACCTGTTTGTCGGGTCAGACGGTACGCTGGGGGTTATCTCGGAGATCGAGCTGGAACTGCTTCCTCTCCCGAAAGTGATATGGGGTGTCAGCTGCTTTTTCGCGGAGGAAGCGCAGGCGCTCGACTTTACTATTGCCGTACGGAATCAGGTGCAGCATGCCTCTGCACTTGAGTACTTTGACCGGGGAGCTATTGCCATTCTCCGCCGTCAGAAAACGCTCAGCACTGCTTTTGCCGCTCTTCCCGACGTGGAAGAATGGGCAGACTGCTGTGTCTTTGTGGAACTGGGCTGTGATGCCGAGGAACAGGCACTGGACGATCTGTACCGGATCGGGGACATTATGAAAGCATGCGGCGGGGACGAGAAAAACACCTGGGTAGCCCGGACGGCTACAGATAAGGAAACACAGCAGTTTTTCCGTCACGCCGTTCCCGAGAGCACCAATATGCTGATTGATGAACGTAAGAGAAAGGATCCGGTGATCACAAAACTCGGGGCAGATATGTCCGTACCTGATGAGCATTTGAAGGATGTGGTAGCCTATTACCGGAAGACCCTTCATGAAAACAACCTGGAAACCGCTGTATGGGGACATATCGGGAACAATCATCTGCACGTGAATGTTCTGCCGCGGGATGCGGAAGACTACCGGCGGGGAAAAGCCCTGTATGCGAAATGGGCACAGAAGATCACCGAAATGGGCGGAGCTGTTTCAGCGGAGCATGGGGTCGGAAAGCTGAAGAGAGATTTCCTGACCGTTATGTACGGTGAAAAATACATCCGGGAAATGGCTGCGATGAAAAAGCAGCTGGATCCCTGCCTTATGTTCGGACGCGGGAATCTGTTTGCGCCGGAAGCAGCCGAAGGGAAGGAGGTCATGCACTGATGAATATCCTTGTGTGCATCAAATCCGTTCCTGCTACTACAAAGGTCAGTCTGGACCCGGTCACCCACACACTGATCCGGGACGGGCGTCAGTCTGTGATCAATCCGTTCGATCTTTCTGCCCTGGAGGAGGCGCTTTGCATCCGGGAACACCTCGGCGGGGAAGTAACCGTGCTCAGTATGGGGATTCCCGATACCACCCGTCTGCTGCGCGACTGCCTGGCGCGCGGCGCGGATCGGGGAATGCTCTTAAGCGACCGTGCTTTTGCGGGAGCTGATACGCTTGCTACGTCCTATTCCCTTTCCTGTGCGATGAATGTCCTGCCGCCCATGTCGCTTATCATCTGCGGTAAGATGGCGGTGGATGGAGATACAGCGCAGATCGGCCCGGAACTTGCCGGTGCCCTGGGGATTCCCTGCATTTCGGATGTGCTGGAAGTGAAGGAAATTACAGAAGACACCATCATTGTCCGCCGTGGGATTGACGGAGGAGAAGCCATTGTGAAGGCGGCTCTCCCGGCGGTGATCACTGTCGTAAAAGATATCCGCAACCCGCGCATGCCTTCCATCGCCGGGATTCGTGCGGCACAGACAATGGAACTGGATGTGCGTACTGCGGATGGAATTCTTGCGGACAAAAGCCGCTGCGGTCTGAATGGTTCGCCGACGCAGGTCGTCCGCACCTTTATTCCGGTACGGGAACAGAAAAGTGAAGTTATCGAGGGCAGCGCATCCGAACAGGCGCGCCGGATAATCGGTATCTGGGAGGGCCTGAAGATATGAGCGGACTGAAAATCGATGCGGAAAAATGTATCGGCTGTAAAAAATGTGTAAGATCCTGTACGCAGAACGGGATTGAAGTAGTGGAGCGCAAGGCCAGGGTCACAGACTCCTGTGTCGTCTGCGGGATCTGTGTGGACAGCTGTCCTGTCGGCGCGATTTCCGTGGAAAAGGACACGGTTTCAGGGCCGGAAACGGAAAGCCGGGATGTCTGGGTATTTGTCCAGCAGACGGAAGGCGTGATTCTGCCTGTTGCGTTCGAACTTCTGGGAAAAGGCCGGGAGCTGGCGGATGTTAAGGGCTGCCATCTGGTTGCTGTGATCGGAGAAGGAGCGGAAAGCGGCAATGCCGGAAGGCTGATAGCTGCCGGGGCGGATGAAGTCATTCTGTGCGCGGATGAACGTCTGGCGGAAGCCAATACCGATGTGTATATCCGGTGGATCTGCCGGCTGCTGGAAGAGCGCCGGCCGGAAATTATGCTGTTCGGAGCCACAACCTTCGGCCGGGAGCTGGCGCCCGGAGTGGCGGTACGCATGCGTACCGGACTTACCGCCGACTGCACCGTGCTGGAAATCGATCCGGAGACCGGCCTGCTGCGTCAGACACGGCCGGCGTTCGGCGGCAACCTCATGGCGACTATTACCTGTCCGAACCACCGGCCGCAGATGGCTACGGTACGGGCCGGCGTGCTGCCTGCAGCGGTTCCCGATGAATCGCGTACCGGCACCGTCACCAGGACAAAGCTGGAAGCTTCGGATGAAGTACTGGTAAAGCTTCTGGAGAAGATCTCTCTGGACAATTCCGATTCCATCACCAGGGCGGATATTATCGTGGATGTCGGGAAGGGGATAGGTTCTAAAAAGAATCTGCCACTGATGAAGCGCTTCGCTGAACTGATCGGCGGAAAGGTAGGCTGCAGCCGGCCGCTGGTGGAAGCTGGCTGGTGTGAATACAAATGCCAGGTCGGACAGACGGGAAGTGCGGTAGCGCCGAAACTTCTGATCTGTGTGGGTGTCTCCGGTGCAATTCAGCATCTGGCCGGAATCGGAGGCGCGGAAACGGTCATTGCCATCAACAGTGATCCTGCCGCTCCCATTTTCGGCGTTTCGACCTACTCTGTCGTGGGAGACTGTATAGAAATTGTAAAAAATATGGTAGAACAGCTGGAGAACCGGTGAACATTTATCCTGAACAGACAAGACTCACGGCTCTTGGGACCGGAGAAAAACAAACCGCGCAAAATTTGCGAAAAATTGGATGGCAGGCTTGCATTTTTCGGCGGAGTGTGATAAAGTGTCTATTGCTGTTTCGCGGAGAGACTTTCGCGACGGCAAATAAGGCATAAAGGGGCAGGGCATCTGCTCCGCCCATTTCTACTATAGAGAGGTGAGAGTCATGCAGGAGAATATTCAGCCGAAGTATT
>CACZQT010000085.1 GCA_902783295.1 uncultured Lachnospiraceae bacterium | reverse complement strand
CAGCAGCGACAGAACCGCCAGTACCAGCAGCAGTGTAAAGGGTGCTGCGTACCCGCCGGTGCTTACCAGCAGGTTATTGGCCACCGTGGCGATCAGAGACGCAATCAGCAGGTTAAAATTCATCACCGAGAAGTTCTGCGGGAAATTTTTCGTACCATAAAAAGCAGAGGTCAGGGCGCTGGTAATGGTAGGCGCCGCCCCGTAGGAAAAGCCGGTGGCGCAGAGGCCCAGGATGCACAGCGGCAGTGACCCGACGCTGACGGCTGCCAGTGTCACGCCTGCGGCGCAGACAGCCAGCAGATTGGCGAAAAGCATGGTCACTTTCCGGCCTGTTTTATCGAACAGAAGGCCAATGACAATCCGCCCCAGGCCGTTGCAGACAGAAAGCACGCCCACCAGCGTGGTCGCCAGGGACGCGGCCGCTCCTACGGAGAGGGCCAGGTCTCTGGCAAAGGAAATAACCGTATTTCCTACGGCCGCCAGGAACACGATGCAGAAAAAAGCCCGCCAGAAGCTGAATCGTTTCACCATCTCCATGGTGGTATAGTCAACGGCTTCAAAGCTTTCTCCGCCGGCAGCCGCTTTCCGTTCCGGCTTAGGCAGCTGAATCCCCGGTGCCGGCGGCTGGATGATAAAGGCGGCAGCCGTCAGCACGACGCCCAGGCAGATACCCAGCACCATGTAGGCAGCGCGCCAGCCGGCAGTATCGATCAGCCGGGAGGCCACACTGCCTATAATCAGGGCAGAGGTTCCGAAGCCCATCATCAGCACGCCGGAGCAAAGCCCCTTCTTATCCGGGAACCAGGCGTTCACAGTGGATACGACTACGTTATAGGCAATGCCGATACCGGCACCGGCCAGACAGCCATAACCCACATAGAGCTGCATCAGGGATCCGGCAAGCCTGGACGTGATGAAGAATCCCAGAAAAGCCAGCACGGCTCCGAGAATCATGGTCAGCCGGTTCCCCAGAATCCGGGTCAAATAGCCTCCGGCAAATACGCCGATACAGAACAGGCACATGGTCAGTGTAAAATTCAGCGCCAGCTGTGAAGCATTCCAGCCGAAAGCCTCCGCCAGAGGCGCTTTCAGGATGGACCAGCCGTACACAATGCCCGCCAGCAGCATGGCAAAAAAGCCTGCAGTCAGATAAAGCCAGCGGACAGAAAGCCGCGGTTCAGAGGTTGTATTCATCACAATCCGTTCCTTTCTTCTCTCTTCAACATTGTTTCATCAGCCACTCGACAATCGCTTTCTCCACCAGATCCAGATGCAGATCGTAGCAGTGATCATCCTCGGGAATCCCGACCAGAGTTCCCTGTACATATCTGGCAGCTGCCTCTTTGCCATACCGGAACGGAACGGTCTCATCCTGCTCCCCATGCACGATCAGCACCGGTCCGGTAAAGCGGTCGATGGCTTCCTCCACGTGGATGCTCTGCGCCACCCGGAGATAGTCCCCCTTCAGGAACCTTCCGTCCCAGGACTCCATGATATCCGGGATATGGTCCGGATCGAAACTGAAGCCGAGCATCTCCCCTTTTCTGGCCTGTTCCGGAATCATGACCGCCGGCGACATAGGAATAATGCCCTTCAGGACATCCCGTTCCAGAGCCGCCGTGAGCATGACAGCCAGCCCGCCCTGGGAATGCCCGCACAGAAACAGATCCGTGGCAAACTCAAGGCTTTTTGCATACTCCACCGCCGTCATCATATTCGTCATCCATTTAAACAGCGTGTGATTTTTAAATTCCCCGCCGCTTTCTCCATGTCCGTACAGGTCCACCCGGAGAGTCGCAAACCCCGCTTCGTTCATCGCGCGGGAAACTCCGACAATATGAGTCTCCTCAATATGCCCTGTGAACCCGTGGAAAACCAGCACCAGCGGGCATTTCCCGTTCTTCATCTCCCGGGGAAGATCCAGCTTTGCGTTCAGCCTGATTCCGTCATCCTCAATGAACATACGCGTCCTCCCTTCGTTCCACTGTTTTCCGGGGACAGCAGAACTGCCTCCTGGTTCCGCCTTCTTCACGACAGTGGGACTGTCCCCTTGTCCTGCTGTCTTCAGCCTTCCAGGCTTGTCATGATCAGGTCGAAGAGCTGCTGGGTTCCTTCACT
>CACZQT010000084.1 GCA_902783295.1 uncultured Lachnospiraceae bacterium | reverse complement strand
CTACGGGTGTCAGTCATAAGAACAATGAAGGCACTTACGCCGCTATTTACGCGATCCTGAAAAACCACATTGGCAGATTCGAAAGTCTGGATTTCACAAGAGTATATTCAACGGGTCAGTCCGCCGGAGGTTCAGGTGTGACCTTCCCGCTCTGCTCCACCCATCCGGAGTTCTTTGCAGCAGCTGCCTGCACCTCCGGTACCGGAGATCTGGCGCTGAACGAAGGTTCCGGCCCGATCCCTGTCATGTCCATTGTCGGACAAGGTGAAGACGCCAGCCGCCGTTCCGGCGACCTTTGGGATGATGTGTACAATACACTGGACATCTGGGCCAATTATTTCCTGAGCGTGAACGGCTTTGGGCTGGGAGACGGCAAAGGAGATGTCAATGCCTTTACCGATCACTATACAAAGGGACGTCAGACTTACCATATCTGGGAGAACGCGCAGGGAATTCCGGTTGTAGTCTATGCGCAGACAAAATACCGCGCTCATAACTGCATTCCGGAGGAAATCCCGCTGCTTTGGGATTATATGAAGCATTTTGCCCTTGTGAAAAATGAGGATGGTACAGCATGCCGGATCTACAGTGAGTCCGCTTTCCGAAACGGTGACTGGACGGAAATTGTATTTGAACCGTAATAATTAAGAGAAGAGGACAGTACCTGTGTTTTAACCACAGGGGCTGTCCCCTTCTCTTTTCTGCACTTTATGAATTCATGAATTACGGATTCTGTACGGGAGCCGCGGTTTCTGCCGGCACCGGCGCTGTCGTTGTCTCCGGAACTGTACTGATCTGCTGCGGCTCAGCATATGCATGTCCCAGATGCAGGGTCAGCTCTTCGCCGTAATACGCATACAGTTCAGAAACCGTCAGGAGTCTGTACCCTTCTTCAATAAGCATCGGTACAATCTCCCTTACTGCATCTACGGTTGGCTGGTGAATATCATGCATCAGGACGATATCCCCGCCCTGTACTTCATCCCTGACCACCTGAATGGTTGTGTCGGCATCTTTCGTTTCCCAGTCGAGCGTGTCCACATTCCAGATAATAATCGGAATCTGCAGTTCATCCCGGATTTCCTTATCGCTGGCCCCCCACGGCGGACGGATCACTGTGACCGGTGTTCCGCCGGAAGCCTCGAGGATCGCCTGATTGGTTTTCAGGAAATCTGCTTCCCGTTCACTGGCTGACATGGTGGTTAGACGGGTATGACTCCAGGTATGGTTCCCCAGTTCACAGCCAAGGTCTGCCATTCTCTTCACCGCATCCGGATTCTCGGAAACATTCTGCCCGATCATAAAGAAGGTTGCATGCGCATTATACTGCTCCAGGATATCCAGGATCTCATCCGTAGTACCGGGAGCCGGCCCGTCATCAAATGTGAGCGCTACAGCCGGTTTGCCGGACTCTGCGTAGGAGCCCAGCGGCTCCTCCGTTTCTTCCTCTGTGGTAATTTCTTCCGTTTCTTCCTCTGTGGTGGTTTCCGCCACGGTAGTTGGTGTTTTTCCCCCTCCGGGTCCTGCGAAAATCCTAGTTAAGAAGAAAATCAGAAGCAGAGCCAGAGCCAGTCCGAAAACCAGAAGGAAGCGGCGGTCTGCCAGAATGCCTGCAATGACATCCCGGAAGGAAAGTGTGCGCATTCCGCTTCGGCGGGACCTGCCGGAACGGACGGTTCTGCGGGAAACGCCCGAACGGCTGCTTCCGGAGCCGGAGACACGTCTGGATGCTCCGGTGGATTCCCCGCCTCTTTCGGCAGCTCTTCTCCTGTATTTATCCGCGATCTGCTGGGAGCGTTCCCATTTTTCGCTGGTATATTTTTCATCCTGTTTCAATGGCAGTTCCTCCCTCAGTGATTGTTGTGAGAAAAGTCAGGATCCCCGGAAAGAAACGGGTTAATCAACGGAATAGTCCCGGTTTTTCTCTATATTTCGTTTATTATAACACATTATTCAGAAAAAGGATAGGTTGAAAGAAGAGGAAAAATGGTTTATACTGAAAAAAGATGAAAAAAGTGCGGTTTCGCAGGGGGCTTGCCCCCGGAAGGGAGGGAAATATGCGGCCAATCTATTGGATTATCCTGTCAGCCGTCCTGCTGTTCATCGAATTCGCCACACAGGGACTGACAACCGTCTGGTTTGCCGGCGGCGCTGTGGCCGCGTTCATCCTGGCAGCGGCGGGTTTCGGCCTGCCTGTCCAGATTGTTGTTTTTGTTGCCGTATCGGTTGTCCTTGTATTGTTTACCAGACCGGCTGCCACGCGCTGGCTGAACAACCGGACTACCCGGACCAATGCGGACAGGGTCGTCGGCAAAGAAGCCCTGGTTACCAAGGACATTGACAACACCCTCGCGCAGGGGCAGGTACAGGTAGACGGAGTTTCCTGGAGTGCCCGTTCTTACGGAAGTGACAGGATTCCTGCCGGCACAAAAGTCCGCATCAAAGAAATTCAGGGCGTCAAACTGATTGTGGAAACGTTCTGAATGAGAAAAAAGACCCGTTGTTTATTTAACTTATGAAAGGAGCTGCTATGTACTTCATGGATTTCCCCGGTGTGTTTTCTGCCGCCCTCATCGTAATCCTGGTGATTTTTGTGCTGATGGTTATTGCTTCCTGCGTCAAAATCGTACCGCAGGCAACAGCCATGATTGTAGAACGTCTGGGAGCCTATATCGGCACCTGGTCCGTAGGCGTGCATTTCAAAATGCCTTTTATCGACCGTGTCGCCAAGAGAGTGAACCTGAAGGAACAGGTCATCGACTTTAAACCCCAGCCCGTTATTACCAAGGATAACGTCACCATGCAGATTGATACGGTCGTTTTCTTCCAGATTACAGACCCGAAACTTTATGCCTACGGTGTAGAAAACCCGCTGATGGCCATTGAAAATCTGACAGCCACCACCCTTCGTAATATTATCGGTGACCTGGAACTGGACCAGACCCTCACTTCCCGTGAACTGATCAATACCAGGATGCGCACGCAGCTTGACGTGGCCACCGACCCCTGGGGCATCAAGGTCAACCGTGTGGAACTGAAAAACATCATCCCGCCCCGGGAGATTCAGGATTCCATGGAAAAACAGATGAAGGCCGAGCGTGAACGCCGTGAAAAGATCCTGCAGGCTGAAGGTGAAAAGAAGTCCACGATCCTCGTAGCAGAAGGTCACAAGGAAAAAGCGATCCTGGATGCCCAGGCTGAAAAGGAAGCGGCCATCCTCCGGGCGGAAGCCAAGAAGGAAGCTACCATCCGCGAAGCTGAAGGTCAGGCAGAAGCTATCATCAAGGTACAGCAGGCGAACGCGGAAGGTATCCGTCTGATCCGGGATGCCGGCGCAGATGAAGCCGTCATCCAGCTCCGCAGCCTGGAAGCCTTTACCAAGGCAGCCGACGGCAAGGCTACGAAGATCATCATTCCTTCCAATATTCAGGGACTGGCCGGCACTCTTGCTTCCCTTTCCGCCATCGCAAAGGACGGGGACCCGCAGGAAGAACCGAAAGCCTGACTTTTGTTATGAAGGGATCTCAGCCCGACTGCAGAAAACCGGGTATCGGGCTGTAAACCACTTACAGAGGGACGTCCGCGGCGGACCGTTTTATCAAAAACGGCAGGCTGCAGACGTCCTTTTGTTCATCCACAAAAGTACTAGCATTCCGAAAAGAAGTGTGTTATAATGGCAAACTGATTGAGTGCCGGAGGGGCAATACAAGGAGGTTTTTGATAACATGAGTGTTACGGTAGAAAGACTGGAGCATAACCTGGCGAAACTGACGGTAGAAATTCCCGTTGAAGAAATTGAAGCGAGCATCGCTAACGTTTACCAGAAAGAAAAGAACCGGATCCAGGTTCCCGGATTCCGGAAAGGAAAAGCTCCGCTGAAGATGGTGGAAAAGCTGTATGGCAAGGGAATATTCCTGGAAGATGCTATTAATGACGCTGTTCCCGGTGCCTATGAAGCCGCCTGCAAGGAAAGCGGTCTGGATATTATGTCCGAACCGGAAATCGAATATACACAGGTAGAAGTGGAGAAACCGGTTGTCTTTAAGGCCACCGTAGCTGTCCGTCCTGAGGTGAAGCTTGGCCAGTACAAGGAACTTGAAGTGGAAAGCCAGGAAGTTGCCGTTACGGATGAAGAAGTGGAAGCAGCTCTGAAGCAGGAGCAGGAAAAGAACTCCACTACTGTACCGGTAGAAGGACGTCCTGTTATGGACGGAGACATGATCGAGCTGGATTTTGAAGGCTTTGTTGACGGCGAACCCTTCCCCGGCGGAAAGGGTACTGATTTCCCGCTGACCATCGGTTCCCACAGCTTTATCGATACGTTCGAAGAGCAGTTGATTGGTGCGGCTGTCGGCGAAGAAAAAGAAGTACATGTAACCTTCCCGGCGGATTATAACGAGAAATCCCTTGCCGGAAAGCCCGCTGTGTTCAAGGCAACCGTAAAAGCCATCAAGGCCAAGGAACTTCCCGAGCTGAATGATGAGTTCGCCAGCGAAGTATCCGATTTTGAAACTCTGGAAGAGTACCGGGCGGATGTCCGCAAGAAACTGCTGGAGCGTAAGGAAAGCGCTGCCAAGGCTGCGAAGGAAGACGCTCTGGTTGAAAAGGCCGTGGGTAATGCCGAGATGGATATCCCGGATCTTATGATCAATTCCCAGGCCCGCACCATGGTGCAGGATTTTGCCCAGAGACTGGCTTACCAGGGCCTCTCCATGGAGCAGTATATGCAGTACACCGGCCAGACGACCGAGACCATGCTCGAACAGAACAAAGCAGCGGCTAAAAAACGTATTGAAAGCCGCCTGGTTCTGGAAGCTATTGCGGATGCCGAGGCACTGGAAGCGGCAGATACTGACGTTGAAGAAGAGCTGGTAAAGATGGCCGTCCAGTACGGGCTGAAGATGGAGCAGCTTAAGGAAAACATGGATGAGGAGCAGATGAAGGACATCCGTCTCAATATCCGTGCGCAGAAAGCTCTGGATCTGCTGATGCAGACTGCGAAGTAATTTCATTTTCCGTGCATTGAATTTGCCGGCTTGCAAGAGTATTTTCGCAAACGTTGAGCCGGAAGGCATGCCTTTCCGGTGATCGTGAAGAACTGAATGATGTGAGAGCAGGCGGATATAGGCATCGGACAGGAGCTTATATCCGTTTGTTCTGCTTGAACCTGTTGTTTCCCTGCGGGGAAGTTTCAGCGGGAGGTGTAAAATGAGTTTAGTCCCTTATGTACTGGAATCTACGAGCCGCGGTGAGCGCTCCTACGATATCTATTCCCGTCTTCTGAAAGAAAGAATCATCTTTCTCGGAGAGGAAATTAATGAAACGACGGCAAGTCTCGTGATTGCCCAGCTGCTCTTCCTGGAGTCGGAAGATCCTTCCAAGGATATCCAGCTGTATATCAACAGCCCTGGCGGTTCTGTAACGGACGGCCTGGCCATCTATGACACCATGAATTACGTGAAGTGCGACGTTTCCACGATCTGCATCGGCATGGCAGCCAGCATGGGTGCCTTCCTGCTTTCATCCGGTGCCAAAGGCAAGCGTTTCGCCCTGCCGAATGCGGAAGTAATGATCCATCAGCCCTCCGGCGGTGCCAGAGGCCAGGCAACCGAAATCAGCATTGCTGCCGAACATATTCTGAAAACGCGCCAGCACCTGAACGAGATCCTCTCCGCAAATACAGGAAAACCTCTGGAAGTGATTGCGGCAGATACGGAGCGGGATAATTATATGTCAGCGGAAGAAGCCAGGGAATACGGCCTGATCGATACTGTGATCCAGAACCGCGCTTAGAAAGAGGTACCTATGCCCATTCGTTATGATGACCGCCTGTACTGCAGCTTCTGCGGAAAGAGCGAAATGCAGGTGAAGCGTCTGATCTCCGGACAGGTCAAAGGGGTGTATATCTGCAATGAATGTGTGGATGCCTGCTATGATATCCTGGAAGACCTCATCGACGAGGAACAGGATGAAGAACTCCGTGACGATACGACAGGCATCGTTCTCCGGAAGCCCATGGAGATCAAGGCTTTTCTGGATGAGTACGCAATCGGCCAGGAAGAGGCGAAAAAAGCGCTTTCTGTTGCAGTCTATAATCACTACAAAAGAATTCTCGCCAATGATAATTCCGGGGTAGAGCTTCAGAAGAGCAATGTACTGATGCTTGGACCTACCGGCTGCGGCAAAACATACCTGGCACAGACCATTGCGAAGCTCCTGAATGTCCCCTTTGCCATTGCTGACGCAACCGCGCTGACAGAAGCCGGTTACGTCGGTGAAGATGTGGAAAACATCCTCCTCAAACTGATCCAGGCTGCCGATTACGACATCAAAAAGGCGGAACACGGCATTATTTACCTGGATGAAATCGATAAGATCACCAAAAAATCCGAGAATGTTTCCATTACCCGCGATGTGTCCGGTGAAGGCGTTCAGCAGGCACTTCTGAAAATTGTAGAGGGAACCGTTGCCAACGTACCTCCGCAGGGCGGACGGAAGCATCCTCATCAGGAAATGTATCAGATTGATACCACCAACATCCTTTTCATCTGCGGAGGTGCGTTTGACGGACTGGAAAGGATGATTGAAAGCCGTCTGGGGTCGAATTCCATCGGCTTCGGTGCTGAAGTACATGAAAAGGTGCAGATCGGCGTCGGCGAATATTTTAAACAGGTGACTCCTCAGGATCTGGTCAAGTATGGTCTGATTCCGGAACTTGTCGGCCGTCTTCCCATGATTGTCACCCTGGAACAGTTGGACGAGGATGCCCTTGTTAAGATCCTGACAGAACCGAAGAATGCTATTGTAAAGCAATATGAAAAGCTTTTCGATCTGGACGGCGTGGAACTGACTTTTACGGAAGAAGCTATCCGGACCATCGCCCGGAAATCCTTCGAACGTAAAACCGGCGCCAGAGGCCTTCGCGCTATTCTGGAGAAAGCAATGCTGGATCTGATGTTCCGGATTCCGTCTGATGAAAGCGTGGGCAGCTGTATCGTCACGAAAGAAGTGATTGAGGGAACCGGGGAACCGGAATTCACTTACCGGGACGTCGAAGTTCCCCGCCCCAGAAAGATGCGCTCACGTCACGGGTCTCACGAGAGTGCCTGATTACTTTCCCGGAAGGATTTCCGGGATATGCAACAATAACATCCGAACAGAAAGGAGGCTCCTGTGATACTTCCGGTTGTAGCTCTTCGCAGCCTTGTCGTGCTGCCGAAGATGGTACTGCATTTCGATATCAACCGAAAAAAGACCATAGAAGCGGTACACTGTTCCATGATGCAGAAGCAAAAGGTCTTTCTGACAATGCAGAAAGACGAACGGGAAGAAATACCGGGTCTTGAGGATCTGTATTCCTACGGCGTCATTGCAAATATCAAGCAGCTGATGCGTCTTCCCAACCAGACGTACCGTGTGCTGGTGGAAGGAGAATGCCGGGCGAAACTTCTAGGCCTCACGCAGGAAGATCCTTTCCTGGAGGGAGAAATCCTGCCTTCACCTGCCGCGCAGACAGAATATTCTGAAATTGAAAAAGAAGCTATGCTGCGTTCCCTGAAAGAGTGGTGCCGCAGCTTTGCGGCTACGGAACCGAATTTCGGGGACACTGCCATGCGGTCCCTGCAGGTGATTCAGACACTGGAGGAATACCTGGACCAGCTGATGATCCGTTTCCCTTCGGAACCGCTCCAGAAGCAGAAATTCCTGAACCTGGATTCCACACAGATGCAGTTTTCCATGCTGGCGCAGCTTCTGCAGCGTGAAACGGAGATCGGCCAGGTCAAACTGGATCTCCAGGAAAAGCTGAAAGCGCAGATGGAAAAGAATCAGCGCGAATATATGCTTCGCGAGCAGATCAAAGTCATCCGCAAGGAGCTGGGGGAAGAAGATGTCGACAGTGAAATCGACCGTCTTCTGGAAAAAGCCGAAGCTCTGAACGCACCGCAGGAAGTGAAGGATACAGTGCGCAGAGAAACCGAAAGGCTTCGTTCCCTGCAGCATGGGCAGGCAGAAAGCGGTGTCATCCGCAATTATATTGATACACTGCTGGCCTTGCCATGGAACAACTGTTCCGAAGATAACAGTGATATTGCCCATGCCGCCAGAATTCTCAATGAAGACCATTACGGCATGGAAAAAATCAAGGAGAGAATCCTGGAATATCTGGCAGTACGTGCCTTTTCTCCGGACAGCCAGGGATCCATCCTCTGCCTTGCCGGCCCTCCCGGAACCGGAAAGACTTCTATCGCGCAGTCCGTAGCTCGGGCTCTCGGGAAAAAATATGTACGTGTCTGCCTGGGAGGTGTCCGCGACGAAGCGGAAATCCGCGGCCACAGACGCACATATATCGGCTCCATGCCCGGTCGGATCGCGGCAGGACTGAAGCAGGCAGGCACCAGCAATCCTCTGATGCTGCTGGACGAGATCGACAAGGTAGGCACTGATGCCAGAGGGGACACCTCCTCCGCGCTGCTTGAAGTGCTTGATCCGGAACAGAACCGGAGATTTGCCGATCATTATATTGAACTTCCCATGGATCTCTCACGGGTTCTGTTTATAGCTACCGCGAATAACGTATCTGCCATACCGCGTCCCCTGCTGGACCGTATGGAGCTGATTGAAGTGGACAGCTATACCGAAAACGAGAAATTTCATATAGGAAAGGATTACCTCCTGCCCAAGCAGAAAAAACAGAACGGTCTCTCCGGAAGGCAGCTGTCCATAACGGATGAGGCTCTGCGCCGGATTATTCATCACTATACGCGGGAAGCCGGCGTGCGTATGCTGGAAAGGAAACTGGCAGATATCTGCCGGAAAGCTGCCCGCAGGCTTCTGGAGGATTCCGAACGGAAGGAAATCCATGTTACGGAGAAAAATCTCACGGATTTCCTGGGCAAAGAGAAAGTCCATTTTGATCCCGTAAACGAAAAAGATGACATCGGGGTTGTCCGCGGTCTTGCCTGGACATCGGTTGGCGGCGATACGCTGGAAATTGAGGTCAATGTCATGCCCGGAAGCGGAAAAATCCAGCTGACCGGACAAATGGGAGACGTCATGAAGGAGTCTGCCCAGACCGGCCTCAGTTACATCCGCTCCATCGCCGAAGATTACTCGGTGGAGAGCAGTTACTTTGAACAGCACGACATCCATATCCACATTCCAGAAGGCGCAGTCCCGAAGGATGGGCCTTCCGCCGGCATCACCATGGCTACGGGAATGCTTTCCGCTATCACCGAGCACAAAGTCCGGGCTGATCTGGCCATGACCGGAGAAGTAACTCTCCGCGGGCGGGTACTTCCCATCGGCGGTCTGAAGGAAAAGCTTCTTGCGGCTAAAATGGCCGGGATCCATCATGTACTGGTTCCCGCGAAAAACGAACCGGACGTGGATGAGCTTTCAAAAGAAATCACTGACGGTCTGGATATTACCTATGTTTCCCGCATGGGTGAAGTCATTGAGCAGGCTTTTGCAGAGAACTGAACGGGAGGATTTGTATGGTTATCAGACAGGTAGAACTGGAAAAAGTCTGCGGGGTAACCAGCAAACTGCCGGTGAACACTCTGCCGGAATTTGCTTTCTCCGGGAAGTCCAATGTGGGAAAGTCCTCTCTGATTAACGCTCTTATGAACCGCAAATCACTGGCCAGGACTTCTTCCCAGCCCGGGAAAACCCAGACAATAAATTATTATAATATCAACCGGCAGATGTATTTTGTAGATCTGCCCGGTTACGGATACGCGAAAGTACCGGAATCAGAAAAAGCCCGCTGGGGCAAAATGATTGAACGGTATCTGCGCACCTCCGGCCAGTTAAGGCAGGTATTCCTTCTTGTGGATATCCGCCACGAGCCGAACAAAAATGACGTGCAGATGTTCCAGTGGATTCTGTCCGCCGGATATGAACCGGCTGTCATAGCTACAAAACTGGATAAGATCAAAAAAAGCCAGCGGGAGAAGCAGCTTGAACTGATTCGCAGTACTCTGGGTATGCGCCCGGAAGAACCGCTCATCCCTTTTTCCGCAGAAACAAAAGAAGGCCGGGAGGAAATCTATTCCCTTCTGGAAACTCTGCTGCCGGAAGCCGGCGCCTGAAGGCAAGTATAAACCTGTAAAGGAGAATAAAAATGGAAGCTACAACGATCAGGGAACTGTATCGCGACCCGGAGAAGTTTCTCGGACAGCCGGTAACGGTAGCAGGATGGGTCCGTACCATTCGTGATTCGAAAACCTTTGGTTTTATTGTCCTGAACGACGGCTCTTTCTTTGAGCCCCTTCAGATTGTTTATCACGATACTCTTGAAAACTTCTCCGAAATTTCTCACAGCAATGTCGGAGCCGCACTGATTGCCTCCGGTACGCTGGTGGCAACTCCGGAAGCCAAGCAGCCCTTTGAACTGCAGGCGGAGACTGTGACCGTAGAAGGTCCGTCTACACCGGATTATCCACTGCAGCCCAAGCGTCATACCATGGAATTCCTGCGGACGATCCCGCACCTGCGCGCCAGAACCAATACCTTCCAGGCTGTTTTCCGTGTGCGTTCCCTGGCAGCCTATGCCATCCACAAATTCTTCCAGGAGAGAGATTTTGTCTATGTGCATACGCCGATTATTACCGGGAGCGACTGTGAAGGCGCCGGTGAAATGTTCCAGGTAACGACACTGGATCCGGCTAATGTCCCCCTGACAGAGGACGGCGCTGTGGACTACAGCCAGGACTTCTTCAACAAGAAGACCAGCCTGACAGTCAGCGGCCAGCTGAATGTGGAGACCTTTGTCCCTGCCTTCCGCAACACCTATACATTCGGTCCTACCTTCCGTGCAGAGAACTCCAACACCACCCGTCACGCGGCTGAATTCTGGATGATTGAACCGGAAATTGCCTTTGCGGACCTGAAGGATGATATGATCCTGGCGGAGAGCATGCTGAAATATGTCTTCCGGTATGTTATGGAAAACGCACCGGAAGAAATGGCTTTCTTCAACAAGTTCGTAGACAAAGGGCTTCTGGAGCGCCTGAACCATGTTGTCAATTCTGATTTCGGCCATGTGACCTATACGGAAGCCATCGAACTGCTTGAGAAGCACAACGATAAGTTTGATTACAAGGTGTACTGGGGCTGTGACCTGCAGACAGAGCACGAACGTTTCCTCACTGAGCAGATTTTCAAGCGTCCTGTTTTCGTTACGGATTACCCGAAGGAAATCAAGGCCTTCTACATGAAGCAGAATCCGGACGGCAAGACTGTAGCTGCCATGGACTGCCTGGTTCCCGGCATCGGAGAAATCATCGGCGGCAGCCAGAGAGAAGAGGATTACGATAAACTGCTTACCCGTATGCGCGAACTGGGTCTGGCAGAAGAAGACTACGGGTTCTATCTTGACCTCCGTAAATACGGTACGTTCCGTCACGCCGGGTTCGGACTTGGCTTCGAACGCTGTGTCATGTACCTGACCGGAATCGGAAATATCCGTGATGTGCTGCCCTTCCCCCGTACGGTAAACAATTGCGAACTGTAACCGGAGAACATGTGCGCGCAGAGGTTTTCCCGAAAAACCGGACACGCACCTCACGAGAGTTTCGCTTCGGCGAAACTCTTTCTTATCGTACAGGAAATTCCTCGGAATTTCCTGTACGATAAAACCCTCCGGGGGATGCGCAGCTTACAGCGAGGAAAAGCACTTGGTGCTTCCGCTCGTGTACGATTCATAAACTCCTGAACATGAATGAAAATGAACTTTATTTTCACAGAATTAATAGGATTCTTCCTGAATTGTTTCTTGATTTCCAGTAAACAGAATTCTATAATGAGGTTCAGGTATTCTTACAGGAGGAAACCATATGGACAATAAAAACAACCAGAACAACAGCAGTCAGAAGGGACCGAGCTTCATGACGATGGTGGTTCTGGCCATGGCGACTCTGTTTATCATTTCACTGGTAAGCCGTGCCTACAACCGCACCGGCGCCACTGAACTGACATATAACGAATTCATGTCCATGATCCAGACCCAGAACATCGAAAAAGTGGAAATCGATGAATCCTACCGGAAGATTACAGTTACCATCCGGCCTTCCGCTGCGAGCAGCCTGACAGAAGAATATTATACCGCTATCGTCGGAGATGAGGTCAATGAAGTCAAAAATATCCTGGTAAGCCGGGGAATCTCGGTGAAGGGAACGGTTATTGAACGGACTTCCTGGCTCTTTGAAATCCTGATTTATACAATGCCGGTGGTAATCATCTGGGGCGTTTTCATGTTTATGATGCGCCGCGGCGGCGGAGCAGGCGGCCTGATGGGCATTGGCAAGAGCACCGCCAAAATGTACATGCAGAAGGAAACAGGTGTTACCTTCAAAGATGTCGCCGGGCAGGACGAAGCAGAAGAATCCCTTGTAGAAATCGTTGATTTCCTGCATAACCCCGGGAAATATTCCGAAATCGGCGCAAAGCTGCCGAAAGGTGCTCTGCTGGTCGGACCTCCCGGAACCGGTAAAACCCTGCTCGCCAAAGCCGTTGCCGGCGAAGCCAAGGTGCCGTTCTTCAGCCTGGCCGGTTCAGATTTCGTGGAAATGTTCGTAGGTGTCGGTGCTTCCCGTGTCCGCGACCTGTTCAAGCAGGCACAATCCAATGCACCGTGCATTATCTTTATCGATGAAATTGATGCTATCGGAAAAACCCGTGACACCCGTTTCGGCGGAAATGATGAAAGAGAGCAGACTTTGAATGCACTGCTGGCTGAAATGGATGGATTTGATTCCAGCAAAGGTGTCTTCATCCTGGCAGCGACCAACCGGCCGGAAGTGCTGGATCCTGCCCTTCTTCGTCCGGGCCGTCTGGACCGGCGCATCATCGTGGACCGCCCTGACCTCAAAGGCCGTATCGCTGTCCTGAAAGTTCACGCGAAAAACGTCAAAATGGATGACAGCGTAAACCTGGAAGAGATCGCTCTGGCAACAGCCGGTGCCGTAGGTTCCGATCTTGCGAATATGATCAATGAAGCAGCCATCCTGGCTGTCAAAAACAAGAGAAAATACGTTACGCAGTCCGACCTTTTTGAATCCGTGGAAGTTGTAGTCGCAGGTAAGGAAAAGAAAGACCGCGTCATGAACGAAAAAGAGCGCAAAATGGTTTCCTACCATGAGGTGGGACATGCGCTGGTGGCAGCTCTGCAGAAAAACACCGAACCTGTGCAGAAGATCACTATTGTTCCCCGTACCATGGGTTCTCTCGGTTACGTAATGCAGACGCCCGAGGAAGAAAAATTCCTGATGACGAAAGTGGAAATGGAAGCGGAGCTGGTAACCCTGCTGGCCGGCCGCGCGTCCGAAGAAATCTTCTTTGATTCCGTCTCCACCGGGGCTTCGAACGATATCGAAAAAGCTACCAAGATGGCCCGCTCCATGGTTACTCGCTATGGTATGAGCGAAGAATTCGGCCTCATGGGCCTGGAATCCGTCGAAAGCCAGTATCTGGAAGGACGTGCTTATCTCAACTGCGGCGATGCTACTGCCGCCCGCATCGATTCGGTCGTGGAAGAAATGCTGAAAAAAGCTTACGAAAAAGCGAAGCAGATTCTTTCCGAGAATAAGGATGCCATGCACCGGATCGCTGATTATCTGATCCAGAAAGAAACCATCACCGGCAAGGAGTTCATGACTCTTCTGCACGAAGTGCAGGATGAACGCCGGAAATGGGAGCAGGCTGCACTGGAGCAGCAGGCCGCTGCAAAAGCTGCTGCAGAAACCTCGCAGGATGCTGCTCAGGATACGCAGCCGGGTGCTGATGCCAGGGAATGCGGTTCTGAGACCGAGACGCCTGCATCATCCAACGAAGAAGAGCCGTAACCATCCGGTTCTCCAAACCAATCATTTCCAGAGGACATGTCCGCCTGCCAGACAGGCCGACATGTCCTCTTTTTTCAAACAGACTCCTTTACCGATCACCTTCGCAATCCGCAGTGCCGTCAAAT
>CACZQT010000083.1 GCA_902783295.1 uncultured Lachnospiraceae bacterium | reverse complement strand
TCAGTGAATGAGATTATTGCTGACAGGCTCCTCACAATACTTGACATTCCTCATCTTTCTTATCAGCTGATCCATGCGGATATCATCGTGGACGAGAAACCGGTTCGCACCTGGCTGTGCGCCTCCCGGAACTTCCGGCAGCGCGGAGAAAAGAAAGAGGCTCTCGACGCATATTATGACGGTCATAAACTTCCCGGTGAATCTCCGCTGGATTTCTGCATTCGCAGCGGATGGTCAGAATATGTCTGGCAAATGCTTGTTATTGATTTTCTGATTCTGAACCGGGACCGGCATGGAGCAAATATGGAGGTACTGATCAACCGGTATCAAAAAACAATCCGGCTTGCGCCATTGTTTGACCATGGTGTTTCCCTTTTCTGCCGCTGCCGAAGTGCGGAAGAACTGGGAAAAGAAGACGTCATGGCGGACAAACCGGTTCAGTGCTTTGTGGGCTCCCGCTCTACCTGGAACAATCTGCGGCTCATTCCCCGGGACCAGTTTCCAGGGATTACTCCGCTCAAAGAAAGCGGTCGAGCCTGTTTGCTGGACGGACTGGATGACGTTCTGGACCAGCAATGGCTCGACCGTATATGGGAAATGATCTGGAGGAGGTGGCAGGCATATGAAGCTTTTCGCCATCAGAGATGATACGTTTTCGAAGGAGCTCATCCTTGGATATCTGATTTATTATGAAAACGCCAGGGCGTTTTATATGGAACTGACAGACGGGCTGGATCCCTGGGAGGCGCCTCCCGTTCTTTCCGCTTTTGTGGAACGCGGCGAATACAGTATTGACAGTTACTGGAGTCGGAGATGGGTTCAGGCGCGTACTATTCCACGGGACAGACAGAATCTCAGCCGGATTCTTCGGGATTCCGGCTTGAAGGAGTACGATGAATTCTCCTTGCTGACTCTTGTGAATGGGCGCTGTGAACAGGACGATTTCTATCTGGAAGAAATACCTGCCGATCCGCTGCCGGATCTTCTTGCACGCCGCTGGCAGACAAAAGCTGCCGATGTGGTCCCTGCAGAAGCGCCGAAACTGCTTGTGTTCTTCCGGAACGGCCTGGCAAAGGTTGTCGATATCCGGGCGATCAGGACTTCCGCATGTGAGCCCTTTCTTGTAAACCAGGATCGTTTCAATACTGTAGAAGTACAGCCGGATGGATATGGTGTGTACTGGAATGACCGTGCTGTGATATCACACCGGGAACTGTTCACGCATGGCGTTTCCGTGCCCTTCACGCAGCAGGATCTTTACCGGTATTTACAAAACCGTGTGGTCAGTGCTTCTGAAGCCTGTTCCATTCTGGACTGCTCCAGGCAGAATATCGATGACCTGATGCGCCGGGATAAGCTTCATCCCATCCGTACGGACGCCAAATACAAGCTTTTTTCAAAAGCAGAGGTCATGCAGCGGAAGAGGGACTGATCCTGACTGTCCTGCTGCTCCACCATCTGTATTCACATCTTGTGTGTTTTATGAAGACAACGCTGTTAGAAAAGTCTTTTGTATTTTTTCGACGGCTGCTTCCCGGAGTCCTGCCTTTTCAGCATAGTCCGGCCATTTCTTCAGGCTTTCCCGGACTTCTGAAATGATCCGTTCTGCTTCTGCTTTCTTTACACCCATATTTCTGGCGGATGCAAGCAGGTCCGGTCCGGTTATTTTATCGCGCTTTCCGTTTATGGTCATCTGATGTGTTCCTGTCCACACAGGATCACTTCGGCCGTTGTCATTCTTCATCCCCCCATTTCCAGCCGGAGTTCGGCTGTGCTGCCTCCCTGGCTTTGCTGCGGGCCCGCCCTCTTGGCTTTCCAAGCGCCGCAATTTTGCTCGGCCGCAGCCCCTGTTCGCAGAGCAGATGGCTCAGGCATCCATGTAGCGCCCGCCGTTCATCAGAATCGTTTCTCCGGTCATGTTGTCGCTCATGGAAGAAGCCAGGAACAATACCGCGTCTGCCATCTGCTCCGCCGTTCCCATCTTTCCCAGGGGAAGGGAAGCCATTACCTTCGCCCGGTGCTCGGGCGTCCAGGTGGAGGTGATCTCCGTATCCAGAGGACCCGGACAGATCGCGTTGGCATAGATGTGATCCCGGGCAAATTCTGCAGCCAGGTGACGGATGACCGCGTTCATGGCCGCTTTGGATGCCCCGTAGGAAGGGCTGGCTCCGGGATTTACGTTTTTGGCTGCCGTGGAAGAGACAAAGACAATCTTTCCCCCGCCGTTTTCCCGCATCAGCGGGATGCAGCTCTGTGCCAGAAACATGGCTGCGGTTACATTTACCCGGAACACCAGGTCCCATTCCTCCGGCGTCATCTCCAGGGTGGGTGTCCGCAGGGCCATTCCTGCTGAATATACCAGGATATCAAGCCGGCCTGTCTCCTGTATTGCCAGTTCTGTCAGCCTGCCGGGCATGCCGGGATCGGAAATATCTCCGGCCAGGATGCTGCAGGTTCCGCCGGCAGCCAGGATTTCTTCACGAAGCGTTTTCAGCCTGTCTTCCCGGCG
>CACZQT010000082.1 GCA_902783295.1 uncultured Lachnospiraceae bacterium | reverse complement strand
GAACCGGTCTCCCCAAAACCAGAATCGAAAGAACCAAGAGGAATAATCTATGAAAAAGTTCAGAAGAGTACTGCTGCTGTTTCTGTTTTTTGCTGCCGCAATCGGCCTGGCATCCTCCGTACAGGCTGCTTCGCCGAAGCTTTCCAAAAAGAAAGCAACGCTGTATATCGGGGACACCCTGAAGCTTCAGGTGAAGAACACCTCGCAGAAAATCAAGTGGTCGACATCCGCCAAGAAGATCGCCACGGTTTCAAAAAACGGCGTCGTTCAGGCGAAGAAAGCCGGGAAAGCCACCATCACTGCGAAATTCGGCAAGAAAAAGCTTACCTGCAAGGTAACGGTGAAAAATGTCCTGAGCGTCAACGCAAAGTCCATCAAGGCAGAGCCGGATGCTTCGGCTGTAATCACTTTCCTGAAAGATGGCTATAATGTGTATTTCAGGGTCGCCAATCCCGATATCCTCGAGTGTGAATGGGAGGACGGCTGGTACGACAATAACAACAAAACCCATCTGTATCTGTACGGGAAGAAAAACGGGACAACGACAGTGACCGTTACCAACAGCTACAACAGCGAAAAAGTAAAGTTCACCGTGGTTGTTGCGGGGCTGGAACCGGGAAGTGTATATATGTTCGACCGTTTTGCCGATTACATTGACAATACCGGAATCACCACTTCCGAAGGATACTTTATGACACACCGGATTACGCCGAGCAGTAAGTCTCAGACGGAAGTTTATCACCGGGCTGGAAGCGGTACGGTGCGGATGATCTGCAAGGACAGCCTGACCGACCAGTATCTGGAGATGCACCTGGACCGCGGAGAAACGTCTGCGTATGTATACTATTCTGTCGACTATGGCCGTACCGGAACCTACGAGGGAGAAGGCTATGTGAACATTAAAGAGTATGCAGGCGACTCTACCCCCATTTCCTTCGATAATCCGGACGTCATGGACGTAGGAAATTCTTTCTTCAACCTGGCGGTAACCATGTGGAAGTCCATGCTTTACGGGCGCGGCTTCAATATGACCATACAGGATCTGGGCTTTATTTCTTACAAGTAAACGAAGCGGGACAGGGGACGTTTCCCCCTGTCCCGATATTTAAGCTGACGGAACAAGGAGAAGACAAGGGGCCAGTCCCTCTGTCCCGGGACCGGGACAGAGGGACTGGCCCCTTGTCTTCTCATATCTTATTCCCACGACAGCCGATGCAGGTCTCCCTTGGTGTTGAGTCCCGGAAATCCCTGGTGCCGCAGGGCTTCGTAAATGACGATGGCAGCGGAGTTTGAGAGGTTCAGGGAGCGGGTATCCCCGAGCATGGGGATGCGCATGGTATCCTCCGGATGTTTCACCAGAAGCTCTTCCGGAAGGCCTCTGCTCTCCTTCCCGAACATCAAGTAGCAGCCGTCTTCGTAGGCAGGCTCTGTATAGAGCTGCCTGGATTTGGTGGTGGCCATATAGATATGGGCCTGCGGGTTTTTCGCCAGGAAGTCCTCCAGGTTATCATAAATCCGCACGTCTAAGTCCGGCCAGTAGTCCAGGCCGGCGCGCTTTAAGAGTTTATCTGTAATCTGAAATCCGAGCGGACGGATGAGGTGCAGCGGGGATCCCGTGGCCACGCAGGTGCGGCCGATATTTCCGGTGTTGGCCGGAATTTCCGGCTCCAGCAGAACGACATGTACCATTTTATCCTCTTAAATGTTCGATAAAGCGGGCCATGCGGTCCATGGCCTCTTTCAGGTTTTCCAGGGAGTAGGCGTAGGATATCCGCAGGAATCCCTCCCCGCAGCTCCCGAAGGCGTTGCCGGGCACCACAGCCACCTTTTCTTCCTGCAGCAGGCGGGTGGCGAACTCTTCACTGGTCATGCCGAATTCCTGAATGTTCGGGAACATGTAGAAGGCGCCGTGCGGTTCGAAGCAGGGCAATTCCATCTTCCGGAAGCGGTCCAGCAGGTATTTCCGCCGGTCGTTATAAGCTTCCCGCATCTCCGCTACGTCCTTATCCCCGTTCTGCAGGGCTTCGATCGCCGCGTACTGGCTGGTGGTCGGCGCGCACATGATCGCGTACTGGTGGATCTTGGTCATCTGCGAAATCAGCCATTCCGGCCCGCAGGCATAGCCCAGGCGCCAGCCGGTCATGGCATAGGCTTTCGAGAAACCGTTGATCAGCAGCGTCCGTTCCTGCATTCCCGGCAGGGAGGCGATGGTCACGTGCTTCCCGTGGTAGGACAGCTCGGAGTAGATCTCATCCGAAATGACCAGCAGATCGTTTTCGATGATGACATCTACCAGGTCCATCAGCTCTTCCCGGCCCATAACGGCTCCGGTCGGGTTGTTGGGGAAAGGCAGGATGAGCACCTTCGAGCGGGGCGTAATGGCATCCGCCAGCTGCTGCCTGGTCAGCTTGAAGGCATTTTCCTCTTTCAGTTCGATCGCTTTCGGAACCCCGTCCGCCAGTACGGTGCAGGGCAGATAGGATACGTAGGAGGGCTGGGGGATGAGCACTTCGTCCCCGGGGTTCAGCACTGCGCGCAGGCCGATGTCGATCGCTTCCGAGCCGCCTACAGTAATCAGCGTTTCTTTCGCTGCATTATAGCTGACGCCGCAGTTCCGGGCAAGATACCTGCAGATCTCCTCACGGAGGGGCATCAGGCCGGAATTGCTGGTATAGAACGTACGTCCGTGCTCCAGGGAATCGATGCCGATATCCCGGATATGCCAGGGGGTATCGAAATCCGGTTCCCCGACGCCCAGGGAAATGGCATCCGGCATTTCATTGACGATGTCGAAGAATTTGCGGATGCCTGAAGGCGCAATCCCCAACACCTTTTTAGATAACATTTCTCTCACGGCAGCATCCTGATCCTTTCATCCTGTTTGCGCTCCGCCAGTACCGTGCCATGTTCCTTGTACTTCTTCAGCACGAAGTGCGTGGAGCAGCTCTGGATGGATTCCATGGGCGAAAGCTTTTCCGCCACGAAGGTCGCGACTTCCCGCATGCTTTTTCCTTCAATAATCACGGTGAAATCGAAGGAACCGCTCATGAGGTAGACCTCGTCCACCTCCGGATAGTGGTAGATGCGCTCGGCAATGCGGTCGAAGCCCATGCCCCGCTGCGGCGTGGCTCTTACTTCGATCAGGGCGGTGACCACCTCGCGGGAGGTGTTCTCCCAGTTGATGAGGGTGTGGTAGCCGCAGATGATGTTTTCTTTTTCCATGGCGGCGATTTCATTCGCCACCTCTACGTCGGAAACGCCCATCATGGCGGCGACGTCGTGAACGGCAATCCGCGCGTCCTTTTCAATAATCGACAGGATTTTTTCTCTCATGTTTTCCTCTTTTTGCCTTTTCCTCTGGTGCCGCGGTCTCCCCCAGGCGCTTCGCGCCAGCTCCCTCCCGGAGGGGGCCTGGGTCTATCGCGGCTTTT
>CACZQT010000081.1 GCA_902783295.1 uncultured Lachnospiraceae bacterium | reverse complement strand
TATCAGGTAACCATGGAGGATTTTGCCCTGTGGCAGGAGGCGGTGGGAGAAAAAGAAAACTGGACGCTGATTTCTTATCCCGGACTGACCCATCCCTTCGTACCGGGAAAGAAATCCGACGGCTCCGGCGCCTACATGACTAACGCGAAGGTGGACCCGCAGGTCATTGCGGACATCGCCGCGTTTATACAGCCGTAAAGCCCGGAATGCGAGAGCCTAAATGAAAAATATTTATATAATGAATTATATTTATACAGTAAAACGTTCTTATAGCGAAAAGTGTTTGTAAATGAAACAATATTACTGTGAGGAGGAAGAGAAATGCTGATCATACATGTGACGTATGAGGTAAAAGAAGGGAAGAGAGAAGCTTTCCTGGAAAAGCTGGCGGAGCTGCAGGTGGCGGAAAAGAGCCGTGCAGAAGCCGGAAATGTGGATTATACCTATTACCTGCCGATCGATGGTTCGAACACACTGTTCCTGGCAGAAGTCTGGGAAAGCGCAGAGGCGCAGGCCGCCCACACCCAGGCAGAACATTTCAAGGCGCTCGCCGCCATAAAGGCAGAATACGTGAATAAGACAGAACTGCTGTGGTATGACGGCGCAGTGAAAAAAGAATAACAGACAGGAGGGGCTGTGGAGACGTTTCTGCCTGTCCCGGCGTACCGGGACGAACAGAAACCTCCCTACTGTCCCACAGGCCTGAAAAAGCTCCCTCGGCTGAGGGAGCTTTTTCAGGTACTGCCTGTTTTTTCTGCTTATACTTTTTCGCCCGTCTTTTTCTCGTAATCTTCAAGGGCGGCCTGGATGGCTTCTTCGGCCAGAACGCTGCAGTGCATCTTGTAATCCGGCAGCCCGTCCAGCGCTTCAGCGACTGCCTTGTTTGTCAGCTGTCTTACTTCACTTAAGGGCTTGCCCTTAATCAGTTCCGTGGCCATGGAACTGGAAGCAATGGCGCTGCCGCAGCCGAAGGTTTCGAATTTCACATCTTCAACGACACCGTTTTCGATTTTCAGGTACATTTTCATAATATCGCCGCATTTCGCATTGCCGACTTCTCCGATCCCGTTGGCATCCTCAATCACACCGACGTTGCGGGGGTGGCGGAAATGCTCCATGACCTTTTCGCTGTATAAAGCCATTCTGACTTCCTCCTTTTATCAAACCTCTGTCTTAATGGATAAATCTCTTCTTACCTTCTGCCAGATCCCGGTTTTACAGAATAAATTCCTTCTTGCCTTCCATCAGATCTCTCCAGATCGGGGAGAACCCGCGAAGATATTCTACAACTTCTTTTACGGAAGAGATAATCTCATCCACTTCCGCTTCTGTGATGTCTTCCCCGATACTCAGCCGCAGGGAGCCGTGCGCTACGTCGTGTACCCGGCCGATGGCCAGCAGTACATGGCTCGGATCCAGGGAGCCCGAGGTGCAGGCGCTGCCGGAAGAAGCCTGAATTCCTTTATCATCCAGCAGAAGAAGCAGGGATTCGCCCTCAATGCCTTCGAAACAGAAATTCACGTTGCCGGGCAGGCGGCGTACGGCGTCTCCGTTCAGTGCCGAATGCGGAATCTGCTTCAGCCCTTCGATCAGGCGGTCCCTCATGGCCTTCTGATGCGCGGCATTTTCTTCCATATGCGCGGCGGCTTCCTTCAGGGCTTCCGCCATAGCGGCGATACCCGGCACATTTTCGGTTCCCGCACGCTTTCCGCGTTCCTGCGCACCGCCCTCGATCAGGTTCGAAAGGCGGATTCCCTTCTTCGCATAAAGGAATCCCACCCCCTTGGGACCGTGGAACTTGTGCCCGGAGGCGGACAGCAGGTCGATATTATCCTCTGCGACATTTACCGGGATATGCCCCATAGCCTGCACGGCGTCCGTATGGAACAGCACGCCTTTGGCCCGGCAGATTGCTCCGATCTCCCGGATCGGCTGGATGGTCCCGATTTCGTTGTTGGCGTACATGATGGTTACCAGGCAGGTATCCTCCCGTATCGCGGCTTCGACTTCCGCAGGGATAATCAGCCCGTTTTCATGGACGTCCAGAAGGGTGATTTCAAAGCCCTCGCTCTTCAGCTTTTCGAGTGTATGCAGCACCGCATGATGCTCGAAAGCAGTGGAAATGATATGCATCTTCCCTTTTTTCCGGCCAAGTTCCGCAGCCGAGCGGATCGCCTGGTTATCCGCTTCGCTTCCGCCGGAGGTAAAGGTGATTTCGCGGGGTTCGGCGCCGATTACGGCAGCCACGTCCTCCCTTGCTTTTTCAAGAACTTCTTTGGCTTTCTGCCCGTGCATGTACAGGCTGGAGGGATTCCCCCAGGCTTCGCCCAGCAGGGAAATCATTGTATCTATGGCCGCTTCGCTCATTTTGGTTGTTGCGGCATTGTCGGCATAAATCATAGTGTCTGACTCCTTTCCGGTGATGTCGGAGTCATTATAATCCTTTCAACCTACCATGTCAATAGGATTTTGCCTTGAACCTGCGCTTCTCCCGGCTATGAATAGTGCCATGGTTTCGGCTTGCATCCACCGGATGATTATGTTATACAGGTTGTGAAAGGATGATCTACAGATTGCGAAAGGAGGATTTCAGGATGCTTACGAACGAGATGTGCGGGCAGAAGATCTCCCGGCTGGGCTTCGGGGCGATGCGCCTTCCCCAGACGCCGGACAATCGTATCGACGAAAAGGTTCTGGGCGAAATGGTGGATTACGCCATGGAAAATGGCGTCAATTACTATGACACGGCTTATGTGTACCATTCCGGCTTCAGCGAGGTGGCTCTTGGCAAGGCGCTGAAGAAGTATGACAGGAAGAAATATTTCCTGGCGGACAAATTCCCGGGACATGTCATTGCAAATTCTTTTGATCCGGCAAAAACCTTCCAGGAACAGCTGGACCGGTGCGGGGCTGATTATTTTGATTTTTATCTGCTCCACAATGTCTATGAAAACTCCGTGGATGTTTATAAGGATCCCAGATGGGACATTCTGGGATATCTGAAAAAAGAAAAAGAGGAAGGGAGAATCCGCCATCTGGGCCTTTCCACGCACGCCAGGCCGGATACACTGGAGAAGTTCCTGGATTATGCCGGGGACAGCATGGAATTCTGCCAGATCCAGCTGAATTATCTGGACTGGAGCCTGCAGGAAGGGGATAAGAAGTATAAGCTGCTGGAGGAAAGAGGACTTCCGCTGGTGATTATGGAGCCCCTCCGCGGCGGAAAACTGGCAAATCTCCCGGAAGATGCAGCAGCACAGCTGAAGGCACTGCGTCCGGAAGAAAGCATTGCCTCCTGGAGCTTCCGCTATCTCTGCAATCTGCCGAATGTAAAAGTGGTTCTTTCCGGGATGTCGGATCTTGCACAGATGAAGGACAACGTGAAGAC
>CACZQT010000080.1 GCA_902783295.1 uncultured Lachnospiraceae bacterium | reverse complement strand
GCAGTTCGCGTCCAGGATTGCGGCCACGGCTCTTGGAAAAGCCTGTGAGGAAGGCGGCGCTTCCATGAAGGAAAGCGGCACCTTTACAAGTCTGGAAAAACTCTGCGATGACGCACTGATCAAGTATGTGAAGGACGCGAAATACATTTCTTTCGGCATCGAACCCCTCGTAGGCTACGCTGTAGGAAAGCAGATGGAAATCAAGAACGTCCGGATCATTCTGGCGGGAAAGGCAGCCGGTCTGGACGGAAGCCTTATCCGGGAAAGAGTGAGGGAGACCTATGGCTAAGATTGGAGTAATCGGGGACGCAGCCAGCGCCCTGGGCTTCAAGGCCTTTGGCCTGGAAGCTTTCCCGGTAGCTGACGCGGAAGAAGCAAGAAAGGTCCTTCACCGGATTGCGGGGGAAGACTTTGGCATTATCTATATAACCGAACGCTTCTGCAGGGAACTGCAGAGCGACATGGCGGAATACACAGGCCAGAAGACGCCTGCTATCATTCCGATTCCCGGTGTGGACGGGAATTTTGGCATCGGCATGGCCGGCGTAAAGAAGTCCGTGGAAAGGGCTGTCGGGGCCGATATCTTATTCGGAGGTGATAACTAAATGGTACAAGGGAAAGTAATCAAGGTATCCGGCCCGCTGGTAGTAGCTGAAGGCATGGGCGAGGCGGATATGTTCGATGTGGTCCGGGTTGGTGAGCAGAATCTGATCGGTGAGATCATCGAAATGCGCAACGGCCTGGCCTCCATACAGGTTTATGAGGAAACAGCCGGTCTGCAGACCGGGGCCATCGTAACATCTACCGGTGCCCCTCTGTCTGTGGAACTGGGGCCCGGCCTCATCGAGACCATGTACGACGGTATCCAGCGGCCTCTGGAAGGCATGATGAAGCTGGCCGGCAACAATATTACCAGAGGTATTTCCGTACCTGCTCTGGACCGTGAGAAAAAGTGGGATTTCGTCCCTGCCCTGAAGGCCGGGGATGCGGTGGAAGCCGGTGATATCCTGGGAAGCGTTCAGGAAACTGCCGTTGTCAGCCACAAGATCATGGTTCCGTTCCGGGTTAAGGGTAAACTGAAGGAAATCAAAAAAGGCAGCTTTACCGTAGAGGATACTATCGCGGTTGTGGTAAAGGAAGACGGCACCGAACAGAACCTTACCCTGATGCAGAAATGGCCGGTCCGTTTCGGCCGCCCTTATAAAGAAAAACTGGTTCCGGAAGAGCCGCTGATCACCGGTCAGCGCGTCATCGATACCCTGTTCCCCATCGCCAAGGGCGGTGTGGCTGCCGTTCCCGGTCCCTTCGGCTCCGGCAAGACGGTGGTGCAGCACCAGCTGGCCAAGTGGGCGGACGCGCAGATCGTCGTCTACATCGGCTGCGGCGAGCGCGGCAACGAGATGACGGACGTTCTGAATGAATTCCCGGAACTGATCGACCCTCATACCGGCGAGACTCTGATGAAGCGTACCGTCATGATCGCGAATACTTCCGATATGCCGGTGGCTGCCCGTGAAGCATCGGTATATACCGGTATCACCATTGCGGAGTATTTCCGCGACATGGGCTACTCTGTTGCCCTGATGGCCGACTCCACTTCCCGCTGGGCAGAAGCCCTTCGTGAAATGTCAGGCCGTCTGGAAGAAATGCCCGGTGAAGAAGGCTATCCTGCCTACCTGGGTTCCCGTGTGGCATCGTTCTACGAGCGCGCCGGCCGTGTGGTTTCCCTTGGCAAGAATGGGCGTATCGGTGCTCTGTCTGCCATCGGTGCTGTTTCTCCTCCCGGCGGTGATATTTCCGAGCCCGTATCGCAGGCTACCCTGCGTATCGTAAAGGTATTCTGGTGCCTGGATTCCGCACTGGCCTATGCCCGTCACTTCCCGGCTATCAACTGGCTGAACAGCTATTCCCTGTATGTGGACCGGCTGAACCAGTGGTTTGGAGAGCACGTGAATTCTGAATTCCCTGTACTGCGTGCGAAAGCCTTGAAGCTCCTGCAGGAAGAAGCGGAACTGAACGAAATCGTACAGCTGGTCGGCGTGGACGGCCTGTCCGTCAGAGACCGGCTGAAGCTGGAAGCCTGTAAGATGATCCGTGAGGACTATCTGCACCAGAACGCGTTCCATGAGATCGATACCTATTCTTCCATGGAAAAGCAGTACGCTATGATGAAGCTGATCATGAACTTCTACGAAGAAGGCCTGCAGGCCCTGGCAAACGGCGCCGAGTTCGGCAAGCTGGCTGCCCTGCCTGTCCGGGAAGAGATTGGCCGTTTCAAGTACTTTGAGGAAAAAGACGTGGCAGCGGAATTCGCGAAGATGAAGGATGCCGTTACCCGCGCCATCAGCGACCTCACCGGAAAGGAGGCTGAGGAAGTATGATCCGCGAATATAAAACCATATCCGAAGTTGCCGGCCCGCTGATGATCGTCAAAGGCGTGCAGAATGTTGGCTACGATGAACTGGGTGAAATCCAGCTGCCCAATGGCGACATCCGTCACTGCAAGGTACTGGAAATCAACGGTGAAAATGCTACCGTGCAGCTGTTTGAAAGCTCCTCAGGTCTGAACCTGAAAGAGAGCAGTGTCCGTTTCCTGGGCCACGGCACAACCCTGGACGTGTCGGAAGACATGCTGGGCCGTGTATTCGACGGCATGGGGCGCCCTATTGACAATGGTCCCGCCATCATTCCGGAGGATTCCCGGGATATCAACGGCCTGCCCATGAATCCGGCAGCCCGTGACTACCCGTCCGAATTCATCCAGACCGGCGTTTCCGCGATCGACGGCCTGAATACCCTGGTCCGCGGGCAGAAGCTGCCTATTTTCTCCGGCTCCGGTCTGCCGCATGCCAACCTGGCTGCCCAGATTGCCCGGCAGGCGAAAGTGCTGAACAACGAAAGTAATTTCGCCGTTGTCTTCGCGGCTATCGGTATCACCTATGAAGAAGCGGATTTCTTTATTTCCGACTTCCGCCGTACCGGCGCCATCGACCGTGCGGTCATGTTCATGAACCTGGCCAATGACCCGGCGGTTGAGCGTATCGCAACGCCCCGTATGGCTCTGACGGCAGCGGAATATCTGGCATTTGACAAGCACATGCACGTACTGGTTATCCTGACGGATATCACCAACTACGCGGAAGCGCTGCGTGAGATTTCCGCAGCCCGTAAGGAAGTGCCCGGACGCCGCGGCTATCCCGGCTATCTGTACACAGACCTTGCTACCATGTATGAGCGCGCCGGCAAGAAGAAGGGGGTTGACGGTTCCATTACCATGATCCCCATCCTGTCCATGCCGGAAGATGATAAGACGCACCCGATCCCCGATCTGACCGGATACATCACAGAAGGACAGATCATCCTGTCCCGTGAACTGCACCGCAAAGGTATTGTACCTCCCATCGACGTGCTTCCGTCCCTGTCCCGTCTGAAGGATAAGGGTATCGGCAAGGGCAAGACCAGAGAGGACCATGCAGATACCATGAACCAGCTCTTCGCTGCTTATGCAAGAGGTAAGGAATGCAAGGAACTGATGGCTATCCTGGGTGAAGCAGCTTTGTCCGAGGTAGACCTGCAGTACGCGAAGTTCGCGGATGCGTTTGAAGAGAAATATGTATCCCAGGGCTATGAAAAGAACCGCTCCATCGAGGAGACGCTGGATATCGGCTGGGAGCTTCTGCGTGAAATGCCCAGAGGCGAGCTGAAGCGTATCCGCGATGCCTACCTGGAGAAGTGGTACGACCAGAAGGACGAGTAGTATTTGTGTAGGCGGAGGGGTGCTGCGAACGGGCGGACCCGGCGCGGCCTCTGCCGTCCATAGGAGGTTAATCAGATGGCAAGATTAAATGTCAATCCTACACGAATGGTGCTCGGGCAGCTGAAGAAACAGCTGAGGGTGGCGCTGCGCGGCCACAAACTGATGAAAGACAAGCGGGATGAGCTGATGAAGCGCTTCCTGGACCTGGCCCGGGAGAATAAAAAGCTCCGGGAAGAGGTGGAAGCCGCCATGGGAGAGATCTATACCAGTTTCTCCGTGGCCAGCGCCGTTATGTCGCCCGAACTGATGGATGAAGCCCTGATGTATCCCAAGCAGTCCGTGAGCCTGGGAGTAGGAAGCAAAAACGTTATGAGCGTGGATGTGCCGGTCTTTTCCTTCGAGACCAGCCAGCCGGAAGGCAGCGGGATTTTCCCGTACGGCTTTGCCGAGACTTCCGGAGAACTGGATACCTCGATTGAAAAGCTTTCTGCCATATTCCCGACGCTCCTGAAGCTGGCGGCCATGGAAAAAGAGGCGAACATGCTGGCAGAGGAGATCGAGAAGACCCGCCGGCGAGTAAACGCCCTGGAATATGTAAAAATTCCCCAGTACCAGGAAACCATCCGCTATATCCAGATGAAGCTGGATGAGGATGAGAGAGCCACCCAGACCCGTCTCCAGAAGGTCAAGGAAATGATCGCCAAGGACGCGATCGAAGAAGCGAAGGAGAGAGACCGGGAAGCACTGGAGGAACTGCATTCGAAGAAAGACTGAGCAAGGCCAGGAGGCCGTCGGCTTATGGACGGCCTCTCCCGAAAAAACGAGAGAGCTGCCGGACCACGGCAGCTCTTTTAAGCACAGGACGGTGCAAGGAGACTGAAAGATGAGAAAAAATCCGCGGAAACAGCTGACTGTCCTGCTTTATCTGTTGTTTCTGGCTATCCTGCCTGTCCAGGCAGACAGCGCCGGGATCACTGCCGAACTGCTGAGTGATACGGCGAAGATTATTTCCGGACAGCCGGAAACGTTCGGCGTGAGCGGTGCGGCGGAGTATCCTCCGGATTTTGAAACGCCCGGAATGGTGCCGCTGGCAGACCTTCCGCCGGAAACCATGGTGGACGGCCGATATTTTCAGATGGGATCTCTGTTCGATATGGGAGGGGGCCAGGTAGTCATTACCTATTCCCTTTCAGACCACAAGCCGTACACCGGCGATGATGACGACGACTATTACCCGGAAGAAGCCGGGAGCTGGCCGGATTTCTACTGGGCTTCCTATAATCTGACAACCGGGACGCTGGACGCTGCGGCGGAAGCGCCCTTCTTAAACGGGGGCTGGCTGCAGCTCTGCCGGGATCCTTACCGGGGAAAGTCCCTTCTTTTGACCAACTATTCGGAAAACGGGACGGAATATATCTGGTATAATGAGTACCTCGGCGAAATGCTTTCTTTTCAGGCAGACGACACGGAAATGGAAAGCCTGACATTCCCGGAAACCGGGAAAGGATACTATCTGGACAGTGAAAAGCAGATCCGTCGTCTGCTTATTTCAGAAGACGAGGTCCGGACAGAGGAAGTAGGGATACGTCCTCTTTTTTCCGTGACAACCATAGGGACTGCGTTTCAGGCGGATGACGGATGTGATTACCTGATCGTCGGAGGCTGGAACGGCCGCTTTGAACCCTGCCTGGGTATTCTGGATACGTCCACCGGGGAATTTGCACGCACAGATCCACAGGACAAAGCCGGTTACTATATGTCTGACAACAGCATCATCTGGCCGCTGTATCCCTGGGATAACCAGGGGGAGGAGATCCGTCATGGCTACAGAGTATGTGTGGATGGACATGACGGCTTCGAGGCTGTCTGGAATTCAGAGGAAATGACAGATGTCCACTGCCTTTCCGATGGAAGAGTCCTGTTTATGAGATCCAACTTTACGCCCTGGGATGAATCAGATCCGGATCAGGAAATACGGCTTCTTTCGCTGGACATGTGGCTGATTGACAGCGCCACGGGAAAACTTCTGGGGACGCACCGTTTCGAACTTCAGGATGGGGAGCGGTATCTGTATTTTGAAGATCCGGTTTGTGTACCGGAGAGCGATGCCATTCTTCTCTGCGCAGCTGATAATCTCCGGGGAATAAAGTTTTTCCTTTGGAATCCGGCATTTTCGGAAAAGATGCAGGAGGTGCCGCAGACCGCCCCGTTCTCATGGAAACAGGCGGAAGCGCTCGAGATGCCTTCGGACTGGGATCCATCGGCGTTTACGCCGGGACCCCTCCCGGAAGAAATGGCTGGTCTGAAGCGTAAAGCTGTACAGCTGGGCAGAAAATACGGATTCCGGCTCCTGATTTCCGAAGAATGCCGCACCATATACGGAGGATATGCCATTCATCCGGTGAATGACAGAAAAATTGTTGAGGAGTCATTGGACGTGATGGAGCATGAACTCCGGAAATACCCTGCCGGATTCTTCCGGAAACTTACGGGAGGGAATGACGAAGGGCTGGAAATCCTGCTGGCCGGAACGCTCCATGGGACGGAAAATGAAACCCTCGAAACGGCCGGGGGATTTGTCAACTATGATTCAGAGAAGACGGTGCTGGTACTGGATATCCGGTACCCCTCAGATCTGAAGACTTCACTGCACCATGAACTTTCCCATATTATTGACGGAAGAGTGCTGGAATTGTCCGATTATGAACTCCTGACGAACGATGACTGGGAACGTCTGAATCCGGAAGCACCGGGCCATGACAGCTTCTATACCTGGACCTATACTCAGTACGGATATGATGACCTTATGGACTGGACCTGTTATGCAGGGGATCCGTCTATGGCCTGCTTTGTGGATACCTATTCCATGACATTCCCGACAGAGGACCGGGCCCGCCTTTTTGAGTTCTGCATGTGCGATGAGGATGAATGCCGGTTTGACTGGGAGGAATGTCCTGTTCTGATCGAAAAAATGAACTACTATGCGGAATGTATCAGGGAAACCCTGGGAGATGATTCCTGGGGATCCGTGCGGTGGGAGCGTTTCCTGACGGATGAGGCAGAAAATGAAGCAGCCTGAACCACACTTCGAAAGGAACAGAAGGACGGCGGAAGAGGATGGCAGAATGAAGAACTACAAACTGACGATGGCTTATGACGGCACCCGCTATTTCGGCTGGGAACACCAGCCGAATACGGAACTCACGATCCAGGGAAAGCTGGAGACGGTGCTGGCCCGTATGATGGATTCCGATCCGCCGGAAGTGATCGGCGCAGGACGGACGGACGCCGGTGTGCATGCCAAGGCCATGGTGGCCAATGTCCGGCTGGACACGTCTCTGACGGCGGAAGAAATCCGGGATTACATGAACCGTTATCTGCCGGAAGATATCTGTATTACGGATGTGAGGGAAGCCTCCGAACGCTTTCATGCAAGGTATAATGCACTGGGAAAAACCTACTGCTATACCTGCTATGCAGGCAGCGGCAAACCGGTTTTTGACAGAAAGTATGTATATGTTCTGGAACAGGAACCGAACCTGGACCGTATGAGAAAGGCTGCGGAAATTCTGGTGGGAACACATGATTTTGCCGGTTTCTGCAGCAATCCACGCATGAAAAAGAGCACCGTACGGAAGGTGGATGAGATCGGAATCAACCGGAGAGGACCGTATATTACCTTTACATATCATGGGACAGGATTTCTGCAGCATATGGTGCGGATTCTGACAGGTACGCTGCTGGAAGTGGGATGCGGTATCCGGGAACCGGAATCCATGCAGGAGCTTCTGGACATGAAGCAGCGTGCGCTGGCAGGTGCGACCGCCCCTGCCAAAGGACTCTGCCTGATGAAGGTAGATTATTGAGATCCCGCATCCCTGAAGAAAGATGAGGAAAAGAGGAATGGGCTTTCTGGAATACTGGCAGTCAGAGAAGCGTTTTTATAAGGACAAAGATACCCGTGATGCCTGGCTGTGCGAGGAAGAAGGCAGATTGCCTCTGATCCGTTTTCACAGCCTGGATGCGCACGACTGGCTGGAAGCAGCCTGCAGTACGAGGAAGGGCGGCGTAAGCACCGGCTTTGTGGGAGAACTGAACCTGGCTTTCGGAGTAGGAGATGTGCCGGAAAATGTACCGAGAAATTATGCACGGGCAGCCAGGAGCATGGGCTTTTTTCCGGAAAATCTTTGCCTTACACAGCAGGTTCACGAAACGAATCTTCTGGCAGTGGATGAGAGTCTGAAGGTGGGAAAAGAT
Organism: uncultured Lachnospiraceae bacterium; assembly: GCA_902783295.1. Classification (GTDB taxonomy): domain Bacteria; phylum Bacillota; class Clostridia; order Lachnospirales; family Lachnospiraceae; genus UBA3305. The sequence goes on along the minus strand of CACZQT010000080.1, from coordinate 3,467 downwards.
TTTGTCCGGAAGATTTTCCGGACAGACGGCCTGATAACCGGCTGTCCCGGCCTGCTGCTTTCCGCGACGTTTGCGGACTGCGTTCCCCTGCTGCTGGCGGATCCTGTAACCCGGCAGGTGGCGGCGGTTCATTCCGGATGGAAGGGTACCGTAGGAAAGATCGGAGAAAAGGCGGTGCGGGCACTGGCGGAACGAGGTGCGCAGCCGGGTGATATGACGGCGGTGATCGGTCCCTGTATCAGCCAGCCGCATTATGAAGTAACCGGAGATGTGGCTCATGCCATGGAGGCTGTTTTCCGGACAGAGGAAACAGAGGATATCCTTCTTCGGACGGATGAGCTGCACTGGCTCTGTGATCTTCCGGCTGCCTGCTGGCATACACTGCGAGGGGCCGGTATTCCGGGAGATTCCATTCATTTTTCCGGCCTCTGTACCTGGGAAAACCCGGAGTGGCTGTTTTCCCACCGCAGGAGCTCTGGGAAGAGAGGTAATTTTAATACATTTATCGGAATCAAAGAGGTGTAAAGGACAAGGGGAAGAACCTGCATTTCTGACAGAATGACGGGCTGACAAGGCATATCACAGGGTGAAGAGAAGATGAGGCAGAAAAGAAAAAGGCTGCCGGCCCTGCTGGCAGGTATTGTCCTGACCGGCGCGGCCCTATGCCTCCCGGGCTGTTCAGGTACATCCCCTCCGCAGACGGAGGTGGAAGAAGAGCTCCGCCGTAATTCGGCTGTGGATTATGGGAGTACCATTGAAGACTATGTAGAAAAACATGAAAAACAGATGACAGGACTGGCGGTGGGAGTTGTGAATGCCCGCGGACCGGTCTATGAGGGACAGTTCGGGGAGTCGGACCTGGAAAAAGGCCTTTCTGTCACAGATGATACTGTTTTCGAGTGGGGATCTGTGACAAAGCTTCTGGTATGGGTCTCTGTCATGCAGCTGGTGGAAACCGGGAAACTGGATCTGAAATCGGATATCAGACCTTATCTGCCGGTCAACTTCCTGACCAATGCCAAAGAAGGGCAGATGATTACCCTGGAACATCTGATGAACCATACCGCCGGTTTCCAGGAAAAACTGTCGGGGCTTTTTGCAGAGGCAGGAGAAAAGATTCCTCCGCTTTCCGAAGCACTGCAGGACCATGCTCCGGCCCAGGTTTTTAATGCAGGAGAGGTTACAGCGACTTCGCACTGGGGAGCCGCCCTGGCCGCCTATATTGTGGAACGGGCCAGCGGAGAGGAATTCGCCGCTTACGTGAAAAAACACATTTTCCAGCCTCTGGGCATGCAGCATACAGCTATTCTGCCGGAAGCTGCGGATAATACGTATGTGGCGGAGAAGATGGCAGAAACAGCCTCATATAATGAACGGGGAAAGCGGCTGAGAAAGCAGTTTGTCATGCCGCTGTATCCGGCCGGTATGTGCACGGGAACCTTGTCGGATATGCTGGTCTTTGCCCAGGCGCTGCTGCCGGATAACCGTACGGCCGGGCTGTTTTCCGACCCGTCGACCCTGGCGGCACTGTACCTTCCTACGGACCTGTTCTCCGATGGAACGCCGAAAAACAGCCATGGATTCTGGAATTATTCTTTCGGAACGCGTGTATTGGGCCAGGTTGGCAGTACGACCGGTCAGAGCGCTGCGCTTTATCTGGACACAGCAGGAGGTATAAGCGTCTGTGTCATGACAAACAAAGCGCAGGATACGGTGTTCTGCCGGGAGATGATGGAGGTTATTTTCGGATCCTTCAGGGGGTCGGTCTACGATACGCAGGGAAAGCTGCCTTCCGGGAGGTTCCAGAGCGCAAGAGGGATATTCCGGGGTCCGCTGCTCTTTACAAGAGACCGTGCTTCCGGTATTTCGCAGAAGGATCTGACTACGGATTACTGGGCTCTTTCCACCCTGGAGGATGGAAGACTCCGTTTTGAACAGGCGGAGGCGGACCGGATTCAGGTACCGCTTCGAAGCTGGCTGGGCGAATGGCTGCGTACAGCCTGGCTGGCGCTGGCGATCCTGGGAACTCTGGGATATCTGATGCTGGGAATCCTGAATCAGTTCCAGCTTCGGGAAAAACGCCGCCGGGGACGTGGCCGGGAACAGCCGGAGCTGGTATGGCAGCTGGTGCTTATAGAAGGTATCGGTGACCTGGTTGTGCTGGCGATGACAGCTCATATGGCAGGCATCACCAGAAGACTGCGGGCATTCGCAGGCACGGAAGCGATTACTCCGCTGCTGGCGGCCAACGGCGTTCTCTGGATGATGATGATTCTGCTGTGGATCAGTGCTTTAGGTTTATTTATTCTGCTGAAGAGAAGGGGACTGTCCCGGGAAAAGATTCCGGCTTTCACCCTGAGGGTTTTTTTATGGCTCGGCGTCATCCACTGCGGCTGGGCCTGGCAGATGATGCCGTTCTGGAACTGGTGATCAGGCGATGGACAGAGGAAAACGCATCAGCGTTTTCTGTCAACTGTAATAGAAGGTAATAATGCCTGAGGGGCATTGAAAGGATCAAGAAAAATGAGTCAGATTACAGCGGAAAAGCTGGCAGAAGTGGTCGGCGGGACCCTGCTTTGCGGCAATCCGTCACAGGTGATTAAGAATATCAGCATAGATTCCCGGAGTGTAGAGGAGGATGCCGTTTTCGTACCGATCATCGGCGCAAAAGTGGACGGCCACCGGTTTATCGAAGGGGCTTTTTCCAAAGGGGCGGCTGCGACCTTTACCTCGGAACATGATGCCATGGAGGATGCTTCCCACGTATGGATCCGGGTGGAAGATACGGTGGCTGCCCTGCAGAGAATGGGCGGTTGGGCCAGGGAGCAGATTACCTGCCCCGTGGTCGGCATTACCGGGAGTGTTGGAAAGACCACGACTCGTGAAATGGTGTCTGCAGCCCTCTCGGCCGGCGGAAAGGTCGCGGGAACAAGAGGAAACAGCAACGGCCAGCTTGGCGTTCCACTGACTCTGTGGGGAATGGAGAAAGACGCGGATTTCGCAGTGCTGGAAATGGGAATGAGCGAACCGGGAGAAATGGAACGGATTGCCGCTATCGCACAGCCGGACCTGGGAATCGTGACGAATATCGGGGTATCCCATATTGAAAATCTGGGCTCCAGAGAACGGATCTGTGAAGAGAAGCTGCATATGGCGGACGGTTTTCTGCCGGGTATGCCCATGATCCTGAACGGGGACGATGACCAGCTGCAGAAATACCGCGATACGAAAAAGTTTGCTCCTGTTTACTACGGCCTGGGAGAGGAAAATGATTTCCGGGCGGAGAATGTCCGCGTGGAAGGGGGACGCACCTGTTTCACGGTTACCGGGAATGGCAAGAAGCTGGAACTGTCCCTGGGAATTCCCGGAACGCATAATGTGATGAACGCCCTGGCAGCTCTGGCTGCGGCGGATATCCTGCGTGTTCCGTGGGAAGCCGCCGCGGAAAAGCTTTCTGCCTTCAGCGG
>CACZQT010000079.1 GCA_902783295.1 uncultured Lachnospiraceae bacterium | reverse complement strand
AATTCATCCCTGACCTATCAGATGTCCGGCGAGCCGAACCGCATGTCACCGGATGATCATTATCAGGATCTTAAAAGGGTCATTGCTGCCTGCAACGGTAAGGCAAAGCGGATTACGGTTATTATGCCGTTCCTATATGAGGGCAGGCAGCACCGGAAAACCAGCCGCGAATCCCTGGACTGTGCCGTGATGCTTCGTGAACTGGAAAGCATGGGGGTACACAGCCTGATCACTTTTGATGCCCATGATCCTCGTATGCAGAATGTCATTCCTCTGACCTGCCTGGAAAATGTGTCGCCTGCTCTGCAGTTTACGCAGGCATTTCTGACGGAGTATGAGGATATCATTGTGGACAGCGAACATCTGATGTTTATTGCCCCGGACGAGGGAGCTACCGGCCGGGTTGTCTTCCTTGCTTCTCTTTTTGGGGTGAATATCGGGATGTTCTACAAACGGCGGGATTATACCCGGATTGTGAACGGAAGCAATCCCGTGATTGCTCATGAGTTCTGCGGTGCTTCCATTTCGGGTATGGATGTGGTCGTTGTGGACGACATGATTGCCTCCGGAGGAAGCATTCTGGATACTGCCAGACAGCTGAAAGAGATGGGTGCCAAAAGGGTCTTCATTTTCTCTACCTTCGGTCTTTTTAACAGCGGACTTAGCAAGTTTGACAAAGCGTTTGCCGACGGGTGGTTTGACCGTATTTTCACTACGAACCTTGTGTACCAGAAACCGGAACTGCTGCAGCGTGAATATTATTTCTCCGTAATAATGGACCGTTATATAGCAGCGCTGATTGATACGATCAACAAAGGAAATACGTTGAGTAATCTGACCAAGCCTGCAGGCAGAATCCGGCAGATGCTGGATCTGTATAAAGCATAGCCTGCCGGGGGTACTGTCCCTGTCCGGACACTGCAGAGAAACATGTCGAAGTCTTTCGGCGTCTGCGCAGGAAGGATCCGTTCCTGGACAGTGCCATGAGGCGGAATGGCATTCTTATCGTACCCGCCTTCTTTTCAGACTAAGCAGCAGTGTCCGTACAGTAAAGTTTACCGCCAGGATTACAAAAGAGAGTGTCGCGGCTCCCGCCAGATTCATCTGGTCATTGTACTGAGTGACCAGCAGGGACAGCGGGCGGGTGGAAGCGGTCGCCAGGAAGACGACAGCAGAAATGGTGACCATGCTGTTAATAAAGAAGAAGGACAGCATATCCAGCACGGCATCCCTGCACTGCGGGAGCATTACTTCCAGGAAGATTCGCACCGGCGGGATGCCAAGTACGGCGCCGGTTCCTTCCAGGTCGCGGTCCAGCTTCCCCAGGTTCTGGTAGAGCATGAGGTAAGGCGTGGTGAAGAAGTGGACCATACTGGAAACAATCATCAGCCACAGGCTTCCGTAGAGCGGAAGGCGCTTAAAAGCCATGGCATAGGAAAGGCCCAGAACCAGGCCGGGTACGGACAGAACTGCCAGGGCCAGGATGTGCAGAAGTCTCGGAAGAATTCCCTGCCTTCTGGCCGCGATATAAGCCGCGAAGGAGGCAGCCATCGTTCCGAAGAGGGAAGCGCCGGCTGCCATGCACAGGGAATTTTTCAGACCGCTCCAGCCTTTGGCAGTAAAGGCCTGCGTAAGGTGGCGCAGGGTAAAGGCTGTGTGCAGAGGATATTCTTCCATAAGCATGACGGCGACAAAGGCCAGAATCGGCAGAACAAATAAAAGAGAGAGCAGAAAACAGCCCAGGAAAGCGGCTGTTTTTTGTTTTCTGCCGTCAGCCAGAGGGAAATCCCGGCGCTGGGCAATAGAGCGTCCGCGCCGCCGGCTGTCTGCAAGGAAGGAGAGAACCGCGGGAAGCAGCAGACAGAAGCCGATAAAACTGCCTTTATCAAACTGCAGCCGGCCAGCGACTTTCGCATACATAACGACAGCCAGAGTTTCCACCCGCCCGCCAGTCGATAAAGGGACGCCGTAATCCGTGACAGACATGGAGAAAACCAGGAAGGCTGCTGCTACGAGGTCCCTGCGCAGATAAGGAAGAGTCAGAGCAAAGAACCGGTTCGGACGGGAGATTCCCAGCACGCGGGCTGCTTCATGCGGACGGTAATCCTCTTCTGCAAAAGACTGGTAGAGCAGCAGAAAAGCGGCCGGTGCTGTATACAGCATCTGTCCCAGCACAATCCCCTGCATGCCGTAGATGGAGCCCGGAAGGTGCAGTGCCCGGGTGAAAAAACCGTTGTTCCCGAACAGCAGGACCAGGCCGGTGCCATTGGAGATCGAGGGAAGCAGCATGGGCAGGATGAACAGGGTGCGCCAGATTCGCTTCCCGGGGACAGCCGTGCGGCACAGCAGCAGCGCCATGGCCAGGGCCAGTATCACCGAGCAGGCTGTACAGAGCAGGGCAGAAACTAGCGTCGCAGAAACAGCGCTGCGGAAGGAACGGGACTGTACGATGGCTGCCACGTCGGTCTGCAATAGTTGTGAAAACATGCAGACAAGAGGGATAACAACGAAACAGCCAAAGAAGACCAGGAGAAGAAGCAGTGAACGCTGTACGAATACGGGTTTATTCATCCCGGGCTTATTCATAGCTGACCTCCCGCCACGCAGCGGCTCAGATTGGCAGCCCTGCGACGGAGATTATCCCCTACAAAGCGGCGGACATAGTCATCCGCCGGCCGACTGATCAGTGCGTCCGGGGTATCCAGCTGGTGAAGTCCTTCCGGTCCCATAACCATTATCCGGTCGGACATGGCGAAGGCTTCCTCCTGGTCGTGGGTGACATAGAGAATCGTAGCAGAAAATTCTCTTTGCAGCCTCTTGATCTCGTCCTGCATCAGAAGTCTGGTTTCCGCGTCCAGCGCAGCCATCGGCTCATCGAACAGAATGATATCCGGGGAAAGCACCAGAGTGCGCGCGATAGCCACCCGCTGCTGCTGACCGCCGGAAAGCTGGGAGGGAAGCTTGTTCAGTTCATTTTCCAGTCCCACACGGCACAGCAGTTCACGGGCCAGCTCTGTTTCATGTCCTTTGGTCTCTTTGTGGAAACGAAGTGCATAGGCTACGTTTTTCAGTGCTGTCATATTCTCAAACAGGGCATAGTTCTGGAAAACGATGCCGACGCCGCGGCGGTCGGGAGGTGCCGGAGTGATATCCTGCCCGTATTTCAGAAGCTGCCCGGAATCCGCCGGCTGCAGCCCGGCAATAAAACGCAGCAGTGTGGTCTTTCCACAGCCGGAAGGCCCGAGAACGGAGAGAAATTCCCCTTCTGCCACAGAAAAAGACAAATCATTCAGTACCCGCTCTCCCTGGAGAGATATGGTGCAGCCCCGCACTTCCAGGATAGGTGCGGGGCTGTTCTTGCTTTGCATGGTCATTATCAATCCTCGTACAGGCTGATCAGAGCTTCCTTTACGTCAGGCGTGTTGTTGGACATGTCGGCATAGGGGATTTCTGCCGGATAGTTGGGGACGGTATTGACCTGTCCCACCTTTACCAGTTCAGGCAGATAAGTGTTCAGATAATCATCGATGATATCGCTGTAGAAATACCGTACAACGGCTTCTACGGCAGGATTTGTTTCATGATTCTGAATGATGGCCAGTCCGGCAGGGGTATAGGGAGCGCCTTCCTTGAAGAAATGGATCTGCAGCGGATAGCCATCGCTGATCAGCTCAGCTGCTTTGAAAGTCAGGCTGAGGGCGATGGCGCATTCGCCGGCTGCCGCGTCCTTGACAGGGCCCGAACCGCCGCCGGGGTACTGCAGGATATTAGCGTCCAGGGCGTGCAGATAATCCACGGCTTCCTGATCCCCCCAGGCATTCGCCAGGCTCTTGAGGAAGAGATATCCGGTTGAGGAAGCAGCAGGGTTGGGCATTTCAATCAGACCCTTGTACATGGGATCCAGCAGTTCTTCATAGCTTTCCGGGACGGGAAGTCCTTTTTCCTCCAGGATATCTTCCCGGATAATGACGGAACCGGAGTAGCGGTCCACGGGCATATAGGTCTTGTCAGGGGAGAGCATATCCTCTACAAATTGGGTTTCGTCCACAAAATCGATGGGAACCAGGATGTCTTTCAGGCTTTCGAGATAGCCGTACTCACAGTCGAAGATAATATCGCACTCTGTATCGGTGCCTTCCGCCTTGACCTTCGCGGCCAGATCTCCCGTGTGATAGTATTCGATGGAGATTTCGCAGTTCGGGAAGGCTTCATCCAGGCGCTGCTGCATGTATTCGATCAGGTAATCTTCGGTTGGCGTATAGATCACAACCCGTCCGGTGACGCCTGTATTGTCTGCAGGGGCTGCAGAGCTTTCCGCAGCAGCCAGGCAGGTGCCGGAAATGGCCAGCGACAATGCGCTGAAGAGACAGATGTTCAAGCCGATACGCCTGGAAGAGAAATGTCTGGAGAGGGTATCGGCGCCTTTGCGGAACTTTTCCGCAATGTCAAATGCTTTCATGGAGCTCCTCCTTCTTTTTCCTGCGGCTGCCTGCCGTCAGGGATGCATTTGTTTGTGCGGCGGATCTGCCTGTTTTAAAAAGACAGAATATGCCGCAGTGCGGTGCCAGGTGGTGCCCCCGAGGCGCCGCAGGTACTTTTGTTTACAGAAGTGCTTTTAAATGAAAAACCGTGAGCACAGAGTGCCCACGGCCTGAAGTGATCACGTTTTTCCCTACGTTGGCATTACCCAAATCAGGTCACGGGTCACGGCAGTCCAGCCGTTTCTCAGCCTTTTCTAAAAGCTCCCCTGTTGACCCTATTAAACCACAGAAAGTGAAAAAAAGCAATGGCCAGTTATTGTCATAGCCGGACAGGGCGTTCCTAGCGCCGTTTTCCGCCGCGGATCCAGGCGGACAGAAGATCTACCAGCCAAACCAGCAGAATCAGCCCCAGGGTGATGGCTCCGGCCTGCCGCCAGTGAAAATGGTTCATGGCAAAGACCAGCGGAGCGCCGATACCGCCTGCACCTACGATGCCTAGTACCGAGGCTTCCCGGGTGTTGACATCAAAACGGTAAAGCAGGGCGGAACCCAGAGCCGGCAGAAGCTGAGGCAGTACAGCGTAACGGATCCGCAGCAGCGGGGAAACACCCATGGCGCTAAGAGCCTGCCAGGGCCGGAAATCAAGACTGTCAATGGCCTCTGTAAAACGTTTGGTCAGAAGTCCGATACTGCAGGCGGCCATGGTCAGGACGCCGGTAAAAGCGCCGGGCCCGGATATCCGTATAAAAATGATCCCATAGATCAGGAACGGGATGGAACGGACAGCCACAGTCAGCAGACGGAAAAAAAGAGCTGCCGGGGCAGGCATCAGCCGTCCGGTTCCCAGGATGGCAAGCGGCAGACTGATCACCGCGCCAAGAACCGTTCCGACAAATGCGATGCAGACGGTCTCCAGGAGAAGCCAGGCCAGACCTCCGCTGCCTCCCTGAAGGAAGAAGCTCCAGTCCGGCCAGAAAAGACCGGAAAACATGCTCCGGACAGTCTGGAAACTGGTGCGTGAGAAATCCGGTTTCCCAACGGCAGCCAGGCTCAGAAGGAACAGAATCAGAAAAGCGCCGATCAGAATCCGCTTTCCCGTCCGGCTGATCTGCCGTTCGCCCTTTACCAGAAGGACCAGCCTGCTGCTGAGCAGTTCAATCAGGCAGACGGCCAGGAACAGGGCGAGCAGGATCATTCCGACCCGGTTGTACTCTTTCCAGGATATCTTTTCATTCAGCAGAAGGCCGATGCCGCCGGCGCCTACATACCCCAGGATGGCACTGTGGCGGACATTCGTTTCCAGCAGATAGAGAGCGTTGGAAAGATAGGAGGAGGCGATTTCCGGAAGGATCGCCCGGAAATAGGCTCTGCCGGGCGGCGTACCCATGGCACAGAGTGCCTGATAAGGCCGTACCGAAGCATTCTCGATATCTTCATAGCAAAGCCGGGTCATGATGGCGAAGGTATAGATCAGGATTGCGATGGTCCCCGCGAAACAGCCCAGGCCGAACAGAAAGGTGGCTGCCAGAGCCAGGATCAGCGTCGGGAAAGAACGCAGAACCTGGATAAGAATACGGAATACCATACGCACAGGCCTGGGAGAAAACAGGTTCGCCGCGCACAGAGGCGCTGCCAGAAGTGCCAGGAAGGTTCCCAGCACCGTTCCTGCCACAGACATCTGTACAGTAGCCCAGAGCGGGGTAAGAATCCGGGGAAAATAGGACCAGTCCGGAGGGATCATCCGCAGAAAAATGTCAGCCGCATGGCTGCGCCTGGCCCAGAATAAGGGAAGGGAACAGCCCGTAAACCGGCCGGCCAGGATAAACAGGAGCAGGAGGAGGAGCCACAGCAGAGCAGTTTTCTTTCGCTTCATTTGCGTTCCTCCACGGGAGAAGCTATGTCCTTTCCGGAAGCAGCTACGTTTTCTCCGGAAGCGGCTGTTTCATCCCCGGAGACGGCCATTTCAATTCCTGCGGAAGCATAAATCCGTTCCAGCACTTCTTCCGTAGCACCGCTGACCGGGCCATCATAAAGAATACGTCCGCCGCCAAGTCCCAGAAGCCGGTCTGAAAACGCCTGGGAGAGAGCCAGGTTATGGCTGTTCATGACAATGGTCAGCCCATCCTGTTCCTGGAGTTCTTTTAAAAGCTCCAGAATCTGCTGCCCTGTGACCGGATCCAGGGAAGCGACCGGCTCATCTGCCAGAAGAATCTGAGGATGGCGCATCAGAGCCCTTGCAATGGCAACACGCTGTTTCTGTCCGCCGGAAAGGCTGTGTACCGGTTCTTCCAGTTTGTCAGACAGACCGACCCTCCCCAGCAGGGCAGCTGCTTCCTCCCTGCGTGCCTTGCCGAACAGACCCAGGATTCCGGGAAGAAAGGCCATGTCCGGCAGGGCGGCATTCAGAACATTCTGCAGTGTGCTGACATTTTCCACCAGGGCAAAGTCCTGGTAGATGGTGCCGATCATTTTCTGGATGCGGGTTTTCTCCCGTCCTCTGGCCTGCTCAAGGTGCTGTCCTGAAAGAATGACCTGGCCGCTGTCGCAGGCTTCGGATCCGTTGAGAATCCGTATCAGTGTGGTTTTTCCGGCTCCGGAAGGTCCGATGATGGATACAAATTCTCCTTTCGCCACCGAAAAACTGACGTCAGTAAGGGCCGCAACCCGGCGGTCAAACTGTTTGCTGACGTGTTCTGCCTGCAGCATCATGACGGTTTCCTCCTGAATCAGTACCGGGAGCCCGGATGGATACGGGCTCCCGGTACTGCTATACATAGATGATATGAAGTGAACTTACATTTGCAGTTACTGCGTCAGCAGTTTCTCAGTTTCCCATGGAGCGGAGCAGTTCCTGCGCGGCACGCTCGCCGTCATAATCGGAATCCTGGCCCCATGTATAACCGATCTGGCTGAATACACCGAAAATTTCCTTGCCTTCTTCGGTTTCAGCGGCCTCTATGAAGCTCTCGCCCAGAGCGGTACGGAATGCTTCATCCTGCATCAGCTCCGAAGTTTTGCTGTATGCGATCATATCATTGTAGATTCCGCCGGTGACACCGATCACATCCGTCTGTTCTGCCATAGGGGCGGTTCCTCCGAAATCGCTCTCCCACAGAGGTGCATTTTTGATGCGGATGTGTCCGTAGGAAACCATGACATCCACCTGTCCGCTGGCCAGTCTGGCAACAGAGGTGGTGTGCGAATCGCACTGAACTACATTGGCCAGATCGCTGATGGATTTCCCATAGTTCTCCATCAGCCACAGGCAGGGATAAATGTAGCCGGAAGCGGAGGTGGGATTCAGGACAGCCCAGGTAGCGTCGTTCAGGTCTTCCCAGGAAGGCTGCTCCCCGTTGTTTACCTTTTCCGCCAGGAGACGGCCCTTTTCCGTGGGGCCGGCCAGGATGATGCAGCGGTAGTAGGTGTTCATCTCACTTGTGTTTTCTTCAATTGTTCCGTCATTCCAGTCGGCGGGATTTTCAGAATCCTTGTTGATGGCATAGCGGAGAGCCGTAAGCAGGACATCGCAGTCATCCGAGAACAGCACATAGTTGCCGCCGGAAATAAAACCGATGTCCGCACTGCCGGCGCTTAAAGCTTCGCCCACAGCCGTATAGCTGGTACCGACGGTCATGTCGACGTCTTTCACATCATAGCCTTTTTCCAGAAGCTTTTCCTGAAGCAGGGCTTCCAGCGGCTCTGTGGCTGCCGTGATCTGATCGGCATCCGCGTACGGAGAGAAGGCAATCTTCAGGGAATCAATTTCCTGGACAGCCGGCGCCTGCGCCACAGCACGGACAGACGTTCCTGTACCGGCCAGAAGAAGCGCTGCAAGCAGAAGTGATTTGGTGATGAGGTTGTGTCTTTTCATGGTTTTGACCTCCAGAGTAAGATTTGTCTGTCAGCCGGGAAAAGGAAATGTTCATCGGCAGGTGTAAATCCTGAGGAACACAGATAAAACGGATAGAATAAGTGTTTCCCCGATAAAGACTGAAAAAGGCTCTGCTGCAGCTGCAGCAGAGCCTTTCATCCGTTCAACACAGTCCGTGAAACATACCTTTTCACGACGTCCAGGCAGCTGCTGACAATGCTCCGGCACCCCGGAGCCGTGTGGACGGTCGATCCTTTCTGGGATCCTCTCAACCCGGAACACGGGCTCCCTCGCAGTCTGGTTTCGTCATCTTTTTCAGAGCGCTGCGTCAGGGCGCTCCCCCTTCCGCGGCATTCCGCAAACCGACAAAGAGCATATCACAATCCGTTCGGGATTGCAAGAATTTCATAATGAAGATGTCCGCTGTCCATGGAGAAATTTCTGTCTGCATAGGACAGGGAGATGCTTTCATGAGTCACCAGGAAAACCGCTTTTTTCTGTTCGTGAGCCAGAGAGCGGAGAGTGGACAGTACGAGACGGGTATTTTCCTCATCCAGGTCGCCTGTTGGCTCATCGGCAAAAAGGACATCCGGATTCTGGACCAGAGCGCGTGCAATTGCCATGCGCCGCAGTTCTCCCCCGGACAGCTCCCCGGGAAATGCGTCGGCCAGATGGGAGATCCCCAGCCTGTTCATCCAGTTCGCGGCAGACTCTTCGGGACTCTTTTTCCCATACAGCACAGAGGGCAGCAGGATGTTTTCCCGGACAGTCAGTGTGTTTATGGCACTGCGGCCCTGTGGAATCACGCCGATTTTTTCATTTCGAAGACGGGAGAGCGCTGTGTCACTCAGGCTGTACAGATTCGTATCTTCCATGAATACGCTGCCCTCCGAGGGCTGCAGAAGCCCGGAAAGCATATTCAGAAGAGTTGTTTTTCCGGACCCGCTGCGGCCTCTGAGTACGACGACTTCTCCGCCGGATATTTCCAGAGTCAGAGGGTGTACAGCGGTGAAATAGTTGGCACTTCCTGTCCGGCGGAAAAACCTCCGGCTGATGTTTTCTGCCCTGATCAGCATATCAGTTTCCCTCCCGAAGAGCGGCTCCCGGATCAATCCGGCTGAGGCGGTAGGCAGCTGCTCCGCTGGCAAGAGCTGCTGCTATGACAGATAGAAGAACGGTACCGGACGCAAGCAGTAAGACGCTGCCGGCTTCCGGCATCAGATAAGGGAGACGAAGACGGCTCTCAATGAGCTGTGCAAACGGGAAGAGGATCAGGGAAGCCAGCCCTGTTCCGATAATGCCGCCCAGAAGGCCGCACAGCGCCGATTCCAGCAGCACCAGCCGCCCCAGCATGGTTCTGGAGGCTCCGGCCAGGCGCAGAACAGCAAATTCACGGGTCCGCTCCCGGATGATCAGTACAAAAGCCAGCAGCAGAATGATGAAAGCCAGTATCCATACGACAGCGATCAGAATGGTTACTGTATGGCTGATGCCGGACAGACTGTCGGAAACGCCCGTAATCATACTGCGTGTGCGTACAGCCGTGGTTTTGCGGATATGTCCGTTCAGCCAGGTGTTTACACTGTCAATATCATAGCCGTCTTTCACCTTAATGTAGACGGCCGATATCACCTGGGAATCGCTGGTGATTTTGTGGCTGACTCCTTTGTCCTCCGCCGCTTTCAGCAGTTCGCGCATGGTATCCAGATTACAGTAGACCGCGGTGTCCAGGCCTGTGCCGGTAGCTTCCAGCCGGGCAGCGACCTTGCAGCGCTGATCATAGATACGGATGATTTCGCCTACATTGGCTTCTACCTTACAGCCGACAGCTACATCCATGTCATCCAGATTCCGGCTGAGGCTGCTGGCGATCCAGGGCTGTATGGTGAAATCACTGTCGGGATCAAAACCAATGATCTGGATTTTGATAGAACAGCAGTCAGCCTTCAGGGAAGCCAGAAACGTCTGCGGCGCAGCCTTTTCTACGCCGTCTGCCTCCAGTACCTGATCAAGGGCGGAGGCATCCATATAGAAGGCGCCGGTAGTTCCCTGGAGAAACATGTTCTGGAAGCTTACCTTGCTCTGCGCTTCGGAAGGGACCAGGATAATATCTGCTCCAAGCCGTGCTTCCAGGCTGCGGAGACCGTTCTGCAGGGATAAAACCACCACAGAGCCGCCGAAGACCGCCAGGGCAAGGAAGGCCGTAAGCCCGGCGAGAACCATGGTACGGCCGGGCTTACGGAGAAGGTTTTTCAGGGTAAGAGAGAAGCGGTTTTTCATATT
>CACZQT010000078.1 GCA_902783295.1 uncultured Lachnospiraceae bacterium | reverse complement strand
GAAACAGAGGATCGTATGGAAAAGAAAAAGGATATTTTTGACCGTATCATGGCTCTGCCCGGCCTGCGGCTTTTTGAACCGCTGTATATCAGATATAAAGAGATCCTGCTGTACCTGTTTTTCGGGGTGCTTACAACTGCAGTCAGCATCGGAAGCTACTGGCTGTTCTGCCGCACAGGGATCGATCCCCTGATATCCAATGTTTTTTCCTGGATTCTGGCGGTGCTGTTCGCTTATATCACAAACAGTATCTGGGTGTTCGATGCCAGGCCGGCCACATTCCGGGAACGCCTTGCCCAGATGGCAGGCTTTTTCGGAGGAAGAGTGGCAACCCTGCTGATGGAAGAGGCCGTTCTCCTGGTGGGCATTAAGTGGCTGGGCGGAAACGACATGGCTGTGAAGATTATCGCTCAGGTACTGGTGCTGGTGGGAAATTACATCATCAGCAAGTGTCTCGTGTTCCGGAAAAAGTAAGTACGCGATGAAAAGGTGTCTTATAGCCCCGCCTTCGAGCCGCTCTGCACGGCAGATTAGAATGGCAGGGAAGGTGAATGATTCCTGAAACAGCAGAAGAACAAAGGGAGAGGATCTTCAGTCCGGAATGCGGGCAGAAGATCCTCTCCTTTTGTTTCTCTTATTTTGATCTGATCATCTGACGATTTTGAAGTTCCAGAAGTTCCAGAATATTCTGAGGACTCTGATGCTTCACCTCGTCCTGCTTTTGTTACCGGCCGTGCGGCTTTCTTCAGCCTGCTTTTGTTACCGGTCGTGCGGCTTTCTTCAGCCTGCTTTTGTTACCGGCCGTGTGGCTTCCTTCAGCCAGGCTGCTTCTTCTTCTGTCAGATGCTTTGCCAGAGTCTCATATACCATGGCATGGTATTCATTCAGCCATTTTACTTCTTTTTCGGACATATACTGTGTGTCGATGCCGTCCAGGTCGATCGGGCAGTAGGTGACATGACGGAAACGCAGAAACTGTCCGTATTCATTCTCTTCATCTTTTACGCACATCAGCTCATTTTCCGTGCGGATGCCGTAGTGATAGTCAATGTAAATGCCGGGCTCATCTGTGATGATCATTCCGGGCTCCAGAGCTGTGCCTGTGGAAGCACGGAAACGGTTCATGAAGTAGAAGCCCTGAGGGCCTTCATGGACGGAAAGCAGGAAGCCGACGCCGTGGCCGGTGCCGCAGCGGTAATTGATTCCCATTTCCCACATAGGCATGCGGGCCAGGTAATCCAGGCTCTGCCCGGAGCAGCCGTACAGGAACTTTGCATTCGCCAGATTCAGCATGCCGCGGGCTACTGCCGTGAAGTGCAGCTTCATCTCCTGAGTGATCGGACCCAGCACGAAGGTACGGGTGATATCCGTGGTGCCGTCCAGATAATGGCCGCCGGAATCCACCAGATAGAAACCTTCCGGTTTCAGGGGAACGTTGGTTTCCGGAGTGGAGGTATAGTGCATCATGGCTGCATTGGGTCCATACGCGGAAATGGTTCCGAAGGAAAGCCCTTTGCTCAGAGGGGCGTTCAGACGCATCCCATCCAGTACGTCGCTGGCGGACATTTCGGTAATATCCTCTTTCCCGACATGCTCCTTCAGCCATTTCATGAACCGCACCATGATGACTCCGTCCCGGATATGAGAAGAAATCCAGCAGGCCTGTTCAGTTTCATTCTTTACGGCTTTCATGGCCCAGGTGGGATTGTGGCTGTCGATCACTTCGCAGTTGGCCGGCAGGCATTTTTCCATGAAAACACTGACTTTGCCCTCATCCAGCAGGACACGTGAACCCTCCGGGAGCCCGGCCACAGCTTCGAAAACATCCGTGTACGGATGCAGGCTGACGCCGCAGCCGGCAAGCATCTTCCGGATTTCCTCCGGGAAGGCTTCCGGAAAAGCGAAAAGATCCGCCTTTTCCCGGGTGAGCAGCACGTAAGAATAGAAGACCGGGGTGCAGGGGATATCTCCGCCGCGCAGATTAAACAGCCAGGCGATATCCTCCAGGGTAGTGAGGATGTGAGCATCCGCTTTTTTCTCCGCCATTTTTTCACGAAGCCGGGCGAGCTTGCTTTCCGCAGTTTCACCGGCGTAACGAAGTTCCAGTTCAAAAACCGGAGCAGGCTGAATGTCCGGACGGTCCGGCCAGACCATACCCACCAGATCTTCCTCCCAGGCGAAGCGGATCTTGCCGGCTTCCAGTTTTTCTTCTATATCCTTCTTTTCGCGGGTGCTCATCAGGCGTCCGTCGAACCCCAGGCAGCCGCCGGCCGGAAGGGTCTTCTGCAGATATTCTGTGACGGTCGGCACACCCTTATCACCCATGCGCATCAGGGTAAAACTTTCCTCCATCTGTGCTTCTGCCTGCACGAAAAAACGGCCGTCTGTCCACAGACGGGCATCGTCCGCTGTGATGACCAGTGTACAGTTTTCCCCGGTAAAGCCGGAGAGGAAGCGTGTGGCCCAGAAATGAGAACAGGTATATTCCGACTGGTGATAATCACACGCGGCGACCAGATAAGCATCGATCTGACGTTCGGCCATCAAGGCGCGGAGAGCTTCTAAAGGTTGGTTCATGGTTCTTCTTTCCTTACATATACTGCCTGAAGCAGAACAGTCCTTTCGCCGGAAGCAAAAGGTTTGTTAAGTCTAACGTCACTCATCATAGCACGTCTCCCGCCGGGAAGCAAGCATAAAAACAGAACGGAGACTAGACTCCGTCCTGTTTTATTTTTTAATTCAGATGGCATTCCTGGATGTGAGCTGAGCATCCCAATCCAGGCGGTGTGACATCAGACATTGTCTTCCTCAGTCAGTTTCCCGACATCTTCAGCCGTGCCGCTGACGGCATCTTCCATGGACTTTTTCTCCAGTCTGGCCATGAAGAGAGGCGAAAGGATTCCGAGGATGCACAGGCAGATCAGTACCCAGCACACGGGGGAGGAAAAGAGGACGGAGATGCTGCCTCTGGAAGTCCGGAGGGCATTCCGCAGGCCTTTTTCACCGATGGGTCCCAGAATCAGAGCCAGTACGACGGCAGCGGTATTCAGGTCCAGTTTGCGCATCAGGTAGCCGAGGATGCCGAACACCAGCATGACGACGATATCCAGGATGTTTTTATGGATGGCATAGGAGCCTACAAAACAGAGGACTGTCACACAGGGAATCAGAATGGCGTCCGAAAGGCGGGAAATCTGGGCAAAACCGCGGCAGCCGATCAGACCAATGCCCAGCATGAAGAACTGCACCAGCACGAAACCGGCGAAGAAAGTATAGGTCATAGGCGCGTACTTTCCGAAAAGTTCCGGCCCGGGTGTCAGACCCTGTATGACCAGACCGCCCATCAGAACGGCTGTTACGCTTTCTCCGGGAATGCCCAGCGTAAGTGTGGGAATCAGGGAACCGCCGGTAACGGCGTTGTTGGCTGCTTCGGAACCGGCCACACCTTCAATGGAGCCCTGTCCGAACTGTTCCCGGTGCCTGGAAAACTGCCGGGAGGTGTTGTATCCCAGGAAGCAGGCGATGGAGGCACCGGCTCCGGGAAGGATGCCGATCAGGTTTCCGATGATCCAGGACCGGAAGATGGTGGGCCGGATGATCCGCCGTTCTTCCCGGGTCAGACTCATCTTGTCGCTGAATTTGGTGGCCTTCGCCCGTTCCTTAATCGCTTTTTCAGCCAGGATAAAGACCTGGGACATGGAGAACAGGCCGATCAGGGCGCAGGTGGTATTGATGCCTTCTGCGAAGTATGCCTGCCCGAACATGAAACGCTTGACGCCGGTAATCGGGTCCAGGCCGATGGTGGAGATCAGCAGGCCGAAGGCCCCGGAAATCAGGCCTTTCACAATGGATTTGCCGGCTACCCCCGCGATAATCGTCAGCCCGAAGATGGAAAGCCAGAAATACTCCGCCGACATGAACTTCAGCGTCAGTTTGGCCAGCAGGGGAGAGAAGAAATACAGCGATATACAGCTCAGCAGGCCTCCCCAGAAGGAAGCGTAGCAGGCAGTGAACAGCGCTTTACCCGCCTGACCGCGCAGCGTCATCTGATAGCCTTCAATGGCGGTTGCCGCAGATGCCGGCGTGCCGGGCGTGTGAATCAGGATCGCAGAAATCGAACCTCCGAAGATGGCACCGCAATAGATGGCGCCCAGAACAATCAGGCCGGTTTCCGGTTTCATGGTGAATGTCATGGGCAGCATCAGCGCTACGCCCATAGCCGCGGAAAGGCCCGGCATACAGCCGATGACAATACCCATGGCTACGCCGCCGGCCATCATCAGAAGGTTAATGGGAGTCAGGGCGTTCAGAAAACCGGCGCCCATCAGGGATAAGGTTTCCATTCACATTCCTCCTTTACCGGCCGAGAGCCTTCATGAGAATTCCCGCAGGAAGCCGCACACCCAGGAAACGGCTGAAAGCGAAATAGATCAGGGCGATGATGGCCACGACCGTGATCGCTGTATAGGGAAGCGGAACCTTCAGGAACAGCAGCAGAAATACCATAAAGAGAACGGTTGAAATATAGAAGCCGAAGAAGTAAATGCAGACCAGGTACAGGATGGTTGCAGCCAGGCAGACAAAGAACTGCAGCGGCAGAAAATCTTTGAATACTTCCTGCACACCGCTTTCAATACCGTGTTTTCTGGCGGATACGATCATCTGAACCAGGTAGAGGGTCGTAAGGCCGAACAGGAGGATGATCGTGAATTTCGGATAAGTCTGGCTGGATTCCTTC
Source organism: uncultured Lachnospiraceae bacterium (assembly GCA_902783295.1). GTDB lineage: Bacteria > Bacillota > Clostridia > Lachnospirales > Lachnospiraceae > UBA3305. The sequence goes on along the minus strand of CACZQT010000078.1, from coordinate 12,514 downwards.
AGCTTGACGGTTTCGGAATAAAAATAGGCGCAGACAATATACATGAAAGCGACTACGCCTATATCCGTCTTTTTCATTTTCAAGGGATAATCCCTCCTTTACGCAACGTGGGACAAGGGGACAGTCCCTCTGTCTCGATACCGGGACAGAGGGACTGTCCCCTTGTCCCACCTTAAATATACGCATCGAACCGGATGAGCGGCATCAGCCGCCCATCCGGTATGCTGTAAGACTTATTCGTACCAGAAACCTTCAGCCAGGCTTTCGGCAAATGTCTGCTGCTGCGCGATCAGTTCTGCGGTAGCGGCGGCATCCTTATAATCGGTAGCCATACCGGCCTGTTCTGCGGCTGCAAGATATTCTTCATCTTCCATAGCGGCCTTGAAAGCAGCCTCATAGAAAGCGACAACTTCTTCGCTGACACCGGCAGGGGCAGCGATCAGACGGGAGGATCCCAGCCAGCTGTCATAGTAGCCAAGCTCTTTCAGAGTAGGGACATCAGGCAGTTCGGGCAGACGCTCTTCGGCGAAAACGCCCAGAATCTTGTATTCCGCTTCCTGTCCGGCAATATCAGCCAGCTTTACAACCGCGAAATCCGCTTCGGAGCCGCGCAGGGAGAGCAGCTGGTCAGCAGTGCCGCCCTGAGGGATGTCGATATAGGTGAAGCCTGCGGAATTGGCGAATGCCTGTGCGCCGATATGGTTGGAAGCCTGTGGGCCGTTGGTGGAAGCCAGCAGTTCTTCCTTGGTGCCCTGTTTTTCCTGGCCATATTTCACCAGGGCTTCCAGATCCGCAAAGCGGTCATCATCCGCGCGGACAATGACAATCGAGGTTTCGGTAACATGGTTGCAGATGGCGGTAAAGCTTTCTACCGTATAAGTACCCATTTCGTTTACGATCGAACTGGAGAAGTTCGGCAGGTTGATGAAGCCGAGGGTCATTCCGTCGGGTTCTGCTTCAGCCAGCTGGGACCAGCCGATGGAGCCGGAGCCGCCTTCTACGTTTTCGATGACGATGGTCTGCCCGACATATTTCTCAGCATACTTGGCCAGAACACGGGCGGTGTTATCGGTACCGGATCCGGCTTTATAGGAGATGATCATTGTTACCGGGCCGTCGGGTTTAAACTCGGCGCGGGCGGTCGGGGCAAGAGCAAACATGGTGCAGAACACCAGAAGCAGGGCCAGCATTTTTTTCATAATCGCACTCCTTTCTGAGGGCATAAAACGTAATTTCGAAACAATAATACTATATTTTGAGAAAGGTTGCAATACTTAACACGGACAAAATAGAAAGAACGAAAAAACCGAAATCAGCCGGTTTCATTTGTATTTGCCGCCGGATGGCCCTGGAGTAACGTCTCATGTAACCTCTTTTGCTTATAATAAGGACAATAAAAGTAAATAAAGCAAAAAAGATATGCCGCGCAGTTATCATGTTCATACCGGGGAAGAGGTAAAGATATGGAAAAGAGCACAGAGTATACGTGGGAAGCGGCCCGAAAAGAACTGGCAGAATATCTTGTGTGTCTGGGATTTCCTGAAGAACTTGGGGAAAGACTGGCAGAGACACTGGGCAGTCTCAGGGCGATGGACCTGATGAGCGCATTTCTGTACCGGACAGAACCCAGGACGGAAGAGCTGATCGCTGAAGAAGTCGTCTGGATCTGCCGTGAAACAGGTGGTTGCTCGAAAACTACGCCTGTGATATAGTGAAAAACAGGAAAGGATGCGGCAGCAGACCCGCGGGAACAGAGGAAACTTGGAATGCGTTCTTTTACAAGAATACTTACTGCATGTATGATTATTTTATGTATGGGAGTCGCCGGCTACAGCGGCTATAAGATTCTTTCAAAAATGCTGGAATACCGGCGCGGGGATAATACATACCAGGCTCTGGAGAAACATATTGACACCGAAGGCGGCGAGGAAGTCGTGACAGTACGCGTACATGCCCGCAGCACGGAGGGAGAACCCGGAACCGGTGCTGCCGCAGCGGAAAGCACCGCAGTTCCGGACGGGACAGATGCTGCGGGAACGCAGAACCGGGGAGATGGCTCCGCTGCCGGTGAGCCGTCCTCCGGAACCGCGTCAGACAGCACCGGCGAAGTACCTGCAGATCAAACCGGCGGATCGCCTGATACATATGAAGGCGGCCATGGAGCAGCTGCCGCACCGGAAGACGGTACGATGAGCGGGCAGGGCGGGACGATGGATGCCTGGGCGGAAAAAGGCGGTGAACAGGGTAAGACACTGCAGATACGTGTGCCGCAGGTGGATTTCGATGCCCTGCTGAAGGAAAACCCGGATACCGTCGGCTGGATCTTCTGCCCGGATACGCATATTAATTATCCGGTTGTGCAGGGAAGAACCAATGACGATTATCTTCATACCATGTTTAACGGGGAATATAACAGCGCCGGCACCCTGTTTCTGGACAAAGGAAATGAGCGGGACTTCACTGATGCGAACTCCATCATTTACGGGCATCATATGCGGAACGGAAGCATGTTCCACGATCTGATAAAATATAAGGATAAGGAATTTTTTGAAACACATCCCTATATGATTTTCCTTACACCGGAGAAAAGCTACCTGGTAGAGGTTTTGTCTGCGTTTGTATCAAGCGTGTATGACAATTGCTGGCCGCTGGGCTTCCGGTCAGAAGAAGAACGGGAAAAATGGATCCGGGATATCCGTTACCAGTCAGATTTTCCTTCGGTCATCATGCCGCTTCCGGAGGACAGAATTCTGACTCTTTCCACCTGCACTTACGAATTCAGTGAAGCGAGGTATGTGGTTTACGGAATCCTGACAGAAATTGAGCAGCAGCAGAGCCGGGCGGCGGAAAATGAATCGCCGGAAAACAGGGAGACGGAAATGCAGCCGGCGGAATAGGAACAGACAAACGGGAAATGATGCCCCTCATGATACGGATTTCTGCCGGCTCCCGCTTTGGAAGTGAGGAGAGGCCTTTCATCTGAATATCACAAAAAGCCTGCCCCGGGATACGGAGCAGGCTTTCTTTATTTACAGAACCGCGCTGGTTGTGTTTCCCGGCTTCGCCGGGGCGCGGCAGGCTGCTGTCTTATTCGCACAGATTGGCCTTGAAGAAGTCAACTACCAGATCCAGAACCTGCGGCTGATAGAAATCAATACCGCCGTGAGTTCCGTCTTCTACATAATACAGCTGAGCAGGAACGCCGGCTTCTTTCAGCTTCACATACAGAATCTGGGATTCATAGATGGAAACCAGATTGTCGTTCAGGCCGTGGAAGATCAGGAAAGGAGGATCGTTCTCATCCACATAGTGGGTAGGGCTGGCAGCCTGAGCCTTTTCGGGATCAGAGTTGATGGAGCCGCCGGGGTTGGGACCGAAGGCAGTGCCGTTTACCAGCATGGCCTCGGTGGTGGAGGCGGAATCATGGCCGGCTTCGATCGCTTCGCCCTGGCCTTTGCCGATGGTCTGCAGATCTGTAGGACCATAGAAATCTACGCAGGCAGCGATATCACTGGAGAATTCCAGGTTTTCGCCCTGATCGAATTCCTCAACGCCGTTGGTGGTACCAGCCATGGTGGCAGCCCAGCCGCCGGAGGAATCGCCCCAGATACCGATCTTTTCAACATTCAGGTTGAACTCTTCGGCATGAGCGCGGACGTAACGGATGGCGGCCTTCAGGTCGATCAGCTGAGCCGGGAAGGTAGCCTGGGGAACCACACGGGTTTCCACTTCAATTACAGCAAAGCCCGCTTCTGCGATATACATACGCTGCTGCATAAAGCCGTCCAGATTCATGGCGGTAAAGCCGCTGCCCTTGACAAACATGATCACCGGAGCGGGAGCATTGTCCGCCAGCTTCGGCAGGAGCATGTTCAGAACAAGCTTGGTGGGGGGATTCGTCAGAGAGGGAATCTGCTTGTAGACTACACCGCTGATATAGTCAACACGGGGAACGGTTTTTTCGATGGCGATGACGACGGCGTCTTCGTTGGCGGCGGCAACTTCTTCACCGGCAGCGTCGATCGGAGCGGCGGCTGTAGCCATCATGGGAGCGGCTGCCAGAACGGCAGACAGAGCCAGGGCAAAGAAGCCCTTCCACAGAGTTTTTTTCATAGGAATACCTCCTTAAAAGTAAAAGCTCCTTTTTCTGATTTAGAAACAGGGATGAAATATGGAAAATCCAGGATGGAATTCCAGGCAATCTGCCCTGTTTCTCCCCGCAGAAAAGAAACCATGGACAAGAAACAGTAGAAGTATAGCATTTGGAGAGCCTGAAAACAATGGAGAATTTTCAGGAACACATATTTTTTGGGGATTTCTTGAAGAACCGTTCGGTTTAGAGTATAGTAAGGCTCAGGCAGCCGTGAACCGGCTGTGTATAAAACGAGGGTTTACAGCAGAACGGCCGAACGGCATACACCATGCGTGGCAATGGCCGGTCTCCCTGCAGGAGACCGGGTCCGGGACTGTTCCGGGATGTAAGGCGTTCTGAAAGGAAAGGATAGTGCGATGACATTTCTGGAAGACTGGCAGCGGTTTCTGGGAACCGGGGAGAAAAACGCGGCAGGAAAAAGCCTGGAGGAATTTCTGCGGGATTATGACGCCCGGAAATTCGACTGCCCCAGCAATACGGCGGACATCGCGGTGTTCCGGTCGGAAGGCCCGTACAGGAGCTTTGACCAGCCGCTGAAGCTTTTGATGATCCGGCGCAGCAATCATCCCAGCATCGGGTGGTGGGCGCTGCCGGGCGGCTTTGTAGACCTGCGGGAGGATCTTGGCCATGCTGCTGCCAGAGAACTGGAAGAAGAGACGGGAATCAGGGACCTTCCCCTCATGCAGCTTCGCGTCTGGGGGGATGCGGACCGGGATCCCCGCTGGCGTGTGATTACGACTTCCTTCCTGGCGCTGGTGGAAGGAGACCTTTCAGCAAAGGCAGGGGATGACGCGGCGGACGCTGTATGGTTTGACGTTCATTTCTCAAAGCTGGCCGAAGATACCTGGCGGCTGGAACTGAAAAATGAAGAAAGAGGGCTCTGTATCGGGGCAGATGTACGGCGAATTCTCACAAAACGGGGGGTTCTTACGGATACACATTATGAACTGCTGGAAACCAGGGAGATTGCAAGCGACCATGGCATCCTGATCACAGACGCACTGCTTCACCTGCAGAAATGCTGTGCTGAGGCAGCTGAAAACTGAAGGCACCGGCAGGTATACGGAATTCATTGCATTGGAGCAGTAAAAAGACGGGGAATCCCGGTGTGACTGAAAAGCGCCGGTAAGGAGGGAAACGTGAACATTCAATATCATCTGACAGAAGAGGAAGCCAGGGAAGGCCTGGACGGTATTTATCCGAAATATAATAAGAACGCGATGGCGTTGGGTGTTGTTTTTGCCCTGGCAGCGGCAGGGCTGATTGCGTCTGTGTCCATACAGGCTATACAGGGGAAAATCCTGGTGCTTTATGTTGTATTTATCGTGCTGCTGGCTGTGCTGTCTGTCTGGTTCCTGGCGAACCGGCCTATTAAAATTCATTTCGTGGCGCGCAGATCTACCTCGGCAGACAATCTGTATATGCTGCTTTTCAGTCCGGAAGGCTGGATCAAGCCTGCCAATGGGAATAAGGTGAAGCTTCATGGGGACAAGGAAGCGCATGCAGTGGAAACAAAGCTTACAGTGTCTGTCCGTCCGGATGATAAACACACTTTTGTGATTCCCAAAACCGCCCTGCAGGGAAAACGCCTGTCAGAATTCTGTGACCTCCTGAATCAGGCCGGCTGCCCGGTGAAGCGGCTGTAGAACGGAGTATAGTAATTGTTCTGAACAAATATTTTTTGCATATAATGAAATAGCGTTTTTGTCGGCCGGAACATATGATGTTGAGGTCAAAAAAGACGCACGACGTATTCTGGCATTGGAGCGTCGGCTTTTTTTGCGGCTTTTTTAAGCCTTGTGTCAGCATACAAAAAAGAAAAATTCTATAGGAAAACCATCGACGGGGCAAAATATAAGTTTTGTCCCGCTTTCTTTTTGATATTTTAATGATATTTATGAATTGTTTATAAAATCTTGACAGAAGAGTGAAAAAATGATAATGTTTATAACAAATGTGATTGGCGCATGAAGGATTTGTGCCGGAAAAGCTGCAGGGAAAGGAGATGAGGATGTCGGGCGGCTGTTCTGGATGTTTCTGCACAGAGGCGGTGCAGAGAAATACCGCTGAAGCAGAAACGGAAGAAATGTTTCAGAAGACTGGAGAGGGAGGAAGGCCGGTTTCTTGTGAAAGGGACACCGAATCCTGTCAGAAAGGCCTTCCCGGCATGACTGAAATAAGGAGATTTTTATGGACGCTATTATGAATCTGGTAGGCGTAGCAAATGGTTGGCTGTGGGGTATTCCCATGCTGGTTGTCATCGGCCTTGGCGGCATTTTCCTGACATTCCTTCTGAAGGGATTCCAGTTCCGTCATCAGAAGGATATGTGGGGCCGTATTTTTGACAGACAGGACTCTGAGTCCGGTATTTCCACCTGGCAGTCCTTCTGTACAACCATGGCCATGCGTGTAGGTACCGGTAATGTGGCCGGTGTGGCGGTAGCTCTGTTCATGGGCGGCCCTGGTGCCATGTTCTGGATGATCGCTATCGGTATGACGAACTCCGCTGTCTGCTTCGCAGAATGTACGCTCGGTGTTCTGTACAAAACTAAGATCGACGGCCAGTACCGCGGCGGCGGCGGCTTCTTCGCAGAAAGAGGTCTTGGCTGGGGCGCTTACGGTATGTTCTACGCTGTTGTATGCGCAATCGGTATCGGCTTCTTCATGCCTGCGGCTGCTACGAACACCATCTGCGATGGTTTCCGCAACGCTCTGGGCATTCCTATGTGGGTTACCGCTCTTGTCATCGCCGGCATCATGGCTATCACCATCATGGGCGGCGTAAAGAGAATCGGCCAGGTGGCTTCCTACATCGTACCTCCGATGGTTATCATCTATCTGATCGCCACCGTGATCATTCTGGTCGTAAATATCACCAAGATCCCCGGTGTCATCGTTATGATCTTCCAGAACGCGTTTGCTCCGAAGGCTTTCATGGCCGGCGGCATCGGCGTAGCTATCCAGCAGGGTGTGAAGCGTGGTACTTTCTCCAGTGCTTCCGGTATGGGCGAATCTTCCCCTACAGCTGCTGCGGCTGAAACCAGCCATCCTGTAAAGCAGGGTATGGCGAACGCGGCCGGCGTATGGCTGGATACCGTTATCGTCTGCACCGCTTCCGGTCTGATGATGCTGCTGACGGACTGCTTCAATACCAATGCCGGTTATGTAGGCCAGGGCGCTCCTGAACTGGTACAGCTGGCGGAAGAAGGAACCAGAGGCGTTATCTTTGTACAGCTGGCCTGCCGTACGATTATGGGAAGCATTGCGCCGACCTTCATCGCGATTATGCTGGCGCTGTTCTCCTTCACCTGCCTGATTTCTTACTACTATGAATCCGAGACATCCTTCATGTATATGTTCCGGCATTCCACCGAAGGCACCCGTAAAACCGTGACCTGGGGCCTGCGGATTGCGATGGTAGTTCTGATCTTCCTGTACGGCATCATTCAGAATCAGGCGGTTGCCTGGGATCTGTCTGACCTGGCGCTGGGTCTCTGCACCTTCATCAATATGATCCCGATCCTGATCCTGTCTCCGAAGGCTCTTCGGATGTATAATGACTACGAAGAGCAGATGAAGGCCGGCAAGGATCCCTGGTTCGATCCCCGGAAGTTCACCGATATCAAGGGTATCGATACCGAGATGTGGCTGGATATCAACAAGGATTATATTAACGGCAAGAAATAATCGGATTCCCGGTTAGAGCATAATGAAAACAGCAAGCCCTCTGGCATGTGCCAGAGGGCTTGCTGTTCCTTGGGAAAGAAAAATCCCGCCTTTACGGGACAGGGATTTTTCCGGCGTATGAGCTGCCGCATCGGAAACCATGACCGCTTCCGCCAATATAGCCTTCCCCGCACGGATCCTTTCAGGCCGAAACCTTTCAGGAATCCGGGGCCGGACAAGCCTGCCCGACTGCAGTTCAGGCCGGGTTGATCAACACCTTGATCACGGGTAAGAAACCTTCCGGTATCTTTGAATCGCGTAACGTTCCGGCTGGGAAGAAAGATCGAAAGAACGGGCTGATGCAGAAGGAAATAGGGAAAGCTCGTTTGAGGAGTCGTCTTCCGTATTGCCGCGGCTCCTTCCGGGACGCCGCGGCATAATAGCGCCGGTTCACGGATGCAAAAACATCCTGCAAAAATATGATCTGCCAATGGCAGAAAAGCGCGTCTTTAGCTGCAGCCTGCTGTACATTCCATACTTCGATGCACCGAAGCGGCAGACCGCGGTCATGGCCTCCGATCCGGCAGCTCTTTTATTCGGGGGAGGGAGACAGGGAGACAAAGGACCGTCCCCTGTATTCCGGCTTTATCCGACAAACTTCATATAAGCGTCTTCGAAGGAATCATCGAAACCATACTTTGCGGTATAGTCCACTTCCAGGGTGACATTCAGGAGGTCAACCTTCGTGGAGATTTCATCAGTCTCACGCTGCAGACGGCGGATGATGCCTTTCAGCATATCCCGGTCAAAATCAATGGTCTGCACAGAACGGATGGTATATACGTAAGGTGTCTGATTGCCTTCCGAGTTGATGAGATAATCCCGTCCGTCCACCATGGTTTCCGTGGACTTGATGCGGGCCATCGACTGGAAACGGCGGATGGCGTCCTGCTTGATTTTGTTGATGGCCAGGGCAGAATCCATGTCGATTTCCGCGGATGCTTTAGCCTTGCTGATGGCGGCGGAAAGCTTTTCCCGCTCCGCGAGGAGGTCCAGGTACAGGCCGATGACCTTATCCGGAACCATGTCGGAGTCATGCTGGACTTCGATGATCTCATCCGTCGCGGAAGGATTTCTGCGGCTGCGCAGGTGTTCCTGCCTGATGTGGACAACGTTTTCGGTGCGGGAGAGGAACAGCTGAGCCTGCTGGGCAAGGTCAGCCAGGTGATTCTGCATACGGAAAGATTCTTTTAAGATCATAAACAATTCCTCCTGCCATTTTTATGGATCTGGAATGAGATGTTTTCGACTAAAGGCGGATACAGTAACGACAAAAGAGTATTGCAGTGATTATTTTCAGAGATTTTGCGCCAAGGTTCCGGACCTGTCTCAGCCCGTCCCTTCCGGCTTCCTTTTGGCTGCTGAGCAAAGTATACTACCGGCGCGGAAGGAAAGCAATAAACCTGAAGTGTAAAAAGATCTATACCCGCGGGAGACAGGAGACGGTTCTTTGCCCTCCTTTCCACAAACGAAGACAAAAGACCATCCCCTGGCTCCCGTGTTTCTTTTTGCAATTTCAAAGAAAAATAGATTGTCAACATGACGGAAAAAGGTTATAGTTATAAAAGAAATGCAATTTTAGTGTGCATTTTCAGAAAAGTTTTGAGAAGAACAGCAGATGTGATTCTGCTTCTCGTAATCATGGTACTTGCAGGAAGCCAGAGTAAAGGAGTTTATTATGCGTGCTGCCCGAAAATACCTGAATATGATCCTGGAAGGCACGGAAGTGGTACTGTCCATCTTCCTGGTAGCAGCTCTGGCTGTCCTGACTGTCAAGCTGTTTATTACGACCTTTTTTTCCGGATCGGTTATGAACGAAGAGACGGCTTACTATATTGAGAAAGCCATGAATCTGGCCATCGGCATAGAGTTTGCCAAGATGCTTTTCCACCATACGCCGGAAACAGTGATTGAAGTACTGCTGTTTGCCATTTCCCGGCATATGATCGTACAGCATCCGACAGCGGTGGAAACCCTGCTGGGAGTACTGGCCATTGCCGTGCTTTTTGCCGTTAAAAAATACCTGATGACCAGTTTCCGGGACCAGGAACGTATCATCTGCCCCGGACAGATTACAGTCCGGAAGCTTGAACTCCGGTATGGGATCAGTCTCCCGGCGGACGGTTCGCGGATGCTTTGTGATGTGCTGCGGGAACATCTTAGGGTACAGAATCTGCCGGTGGAAGCCGGCATATGCTTCTCCCTGGCGGATGCTACCGTGAAGATTGAAGAAATGAAAAACGGGAGTATCAAGACCGTGGAGATCACCAAGGTACGGTCCATCTTCGACGAATAAAAAATCCTGACCTTTGAGCGGAATAAACATCTGTATTCTGAAAATTCTATCCCCCCCCGGGGCTTCTCATTGCCGGATCAGCGTGCTAAAGTGAACATTGTACCAGGCCAGGTGCAATGTTCATTTTTTTTCTGGAATACAATGAGGAGGTAGAGGGATGAAAAAGCTATTGTCTTTGGTTCTGGCTGCTGTTATGGTTCTGCCGGCTGTATATGCTGTTCCCGCTGCAGCTGCAGCAGAGGGCGGTACGCGTGTCATTACGGATGGACTGGGACGGGAAGTGGAGGTCCCGGAAACCGTAGAGAGAATCGTTACACTGGGCAACGCATCCCGCATGGCCACCTATCTCGGCCTGGCAGATAAGATGGTCTCCGTGGCGAACGGGGATTTGAACACCAGCCTGTTTATGGCATATGGAGTATATAATCAGGAACTCTGGGCAGACCTGCCTGTGGTGGCTTCCGGCGGGTACGGTGAGGTGAATCCCGAAGCGATTCTGGAAGCGGAACCGGATGTGATCCTCTGCACCTATGAAGAGGATATTGTTGCCAACATCGAAGACCAGCTGGGCTGCATGGTTGTGGCAGCTCCGCAGGGAACTCTTTACGGGGAGGATTATGAGCTGGCACTCCGTGTCTTCGGGGATGCCTGCGGCGTATCTGAAAGAGCGGAAGCAGTGATCGGCATGATCCATGCCTGCCTGGATGATCTGGATGCGCGTACAAAGGATATCCCTGAAGAGGAGAAGCCTCTCTGCCTGACGGCGGCAGCCACCTTCAGAGGCGGACACGGGATTACCGGTGTTTACTCAAACAGTGCGATCCTGGCGTCTATCCACGGCAGGGACGCTGCTGAAGGCCTGAGTGAAGGCCCTAAAGGCGTGGAGGTTGATAAGGAACAGATTCTTGCCTGGAATCCGGATATTCTGATCCTGGATGCCGGCAATCTGGAACTCGTAAAGACCGAATATGCAGAAGATCCGGATTTCTTTGCAGAAATCGCCGCCGTACAGAACGGACAGGTCTATCAGTGGCCGAATTCCACCGCAAACTATACGAACGTGGAAATTCCCCTGGTGAGCGGATACTATGCCGGCAGCCTGCTGTATCCCGAAGCTTTTGCTGACATCGATTTTGAAGCCAAAGCAGCGGAGATTTTTGAATTCTTCCTGGGACATGAGGGGTATCTGGAGATGCTCTCCGAAGCCGGACTCGGATACAGCCCGGTCGTTCTTGGAGAATAAAGACGTGACGGAGGGAGTATCACGTTGCAGAAAAAAATCGAAGCTTACCAGCTATATGAACAGTCTGTGAGACGAAAACAGGCAGCGCTGATTTCAGCGCTGCTTGTCATGATATTGGCAGCGATCCTGTATATGGGCATCGGATCCATCCGGTTAAGCCCGGTGGAAATCCTGCGTGTTTTTCTGGGGACAGCGGAAAAGAAGCATGTGACCGCCGTTATGAACATCCGTCTGCCCCGCGCGCTGGCGGCGATCCTGATCGGAGCCATTCTGGGCAGTGCAGGCGCCGTAATGCAGTGCGTTCTGCGCAACCCTCTGGCGTCCGCTTCTACACTGGGTGTTTCCCAGGGGGCGGCTTTTGGCGCGGCGATCGGAATCATAGTTTTCGGTGGGGGAATGATCACCAATTCCCTTTCCAACAATACGGTATCCGTGAGTAATCCGTATACGGTGACGCTCTGCGCCTTTGTTTTCGGTTCGCTGTCATCCCTGGTAGTCATTGCTATTTCCCGGCTGAAGCGGAATATCGGGCCAGCCGGCCTGATCCTGGCGGGAACTGCCCTGTCGGCCATGTTTTCGGGAGGAAGCACCCTTCTCCAGTATTTTGCGGACGATACCTCCCTCGGTGCTGTGGTTTTCTGGACTTTCGGAAACCTGGGGAATGTGGGGTGGAAGGACCTCCGGTTTATAGGAGCCGTTCTTGCCATCTGCTTCCTGTATTATCTGCTGAATCGATGGAATTACAATGCCATGGAGGCGGGATATGATACGGCTTCCAGTCTGGGCGTCAATACACAGCGGCTTCTTCTGGTCAGCATGGGGGTCTGTTCCCTGTCCGCAGCTGCGGCTGTTTCATTTGCAGGGATCATCAGTTTTGTAGGCCTGATCGCACCGCATCTGATGAGACATTTCACGGGGAATGACCAGAGATATCTCATACCGGGTTCCGCAATCTGCGGGTCTCTGCTGCTCCTTGTAGCGGATGCCGCCGCCAAGCTGATCGTGCAGCCGGTCATTCTGCCGATCGGAGCCATCCTCTCCTTCGTGGGAGGACCGGTTTTCCTGGTGCTGCTGTTCCGGGGAGGAAACCGTTATG
>CACZQT010000077.1 GCA_902783295.1 uncultured Lachnospiraceae bacterium | reverse complement strand
CGTCCAGACTGCCTTTTGAACCGTCTCTGCTGATAGGAAGCCTGCTGGCACCGGACATGGGGGCATTTGCCATCAGCCGGGAAATCACAAAGGATGCGGCGCTGTCCGTGTTTATAGGTGCTCTGGTGGCCGGAGGAATGGGGCAGACGATGGGGTATCAGCTGCCGGTTTTCCTGGCGTCGGTGAAAGAGGAGGAGATTCCGGAGCTGATGCAGGGCTTTGTTTTCGGGCTGATCGCCCTGCCGGCGGGACTTCTGACAGGAGGTCTGCTGCTGGGGATTTCCCCGAAGACGCTGCTGCTTCATATGATCCCGGTGGCAGTGCTCTGTGTCATTCTGATCGGTGCGTATTTTGCCGCGCCGGCCATTACCATGCGGGTAATGACTCTTCTCGGAAAAGCGATTCGTATTTTCAGCTATATTCTTTTTGCCCTGGCTGTGACGGGCGTTTTCTTCCCGTCCATCGCTCTGGCAGATGAAGCCCTGGTCAGAGAGATGCTCTATCTGATCCTTCGGATGTGCATTGTAGCCAGCGGCGGCCTGGTGCTTTCCCACATGGTGCTGAAGCATTTCGGAAATGCGATTCAGAAGGTGGGAAAATGGCTGGGCATCAACGAGAAAGCAGTGATGGGGCTGGTCCTGAGCCTGGTACAGAGCCTGGCCATGCTGCCGCTGTTTTCAGAGATGGACAGGCGGGGAAGGATTTTGAACGCGGCCTTTTCTGTAAGCGGCGCCTACGTGCTGGGCGGGCAGCTGGCCTTCGTGTCTTCTCTGGTGACGGGGCCGCAGACGACAGCCTATATGGTATCCAAACTGGTATCGGGGGCGGCAGGGGTGATCCTGGCAGCCGTCCTGTCATATAAGACGGTTTCCGGTGTATACGGAACAGAAAAACCTTCAAAGGAGGAATGATCATGGTAAAGCATATGGTGATGTGGAAACTGAAGGAAGGCTTTTCGGATGAGGAGAGAGCAGCCATTCTTCAGGGAATGAAAGAAGGCCTGGAAGGGATGGTCGGCGGCGTACCGGGACTGCTGTCTGCGAAGGTATATACGGAACTGATGCCGTCTTCGACCGTAGATGTCATGCTGGAATGTGAACTGGAGAGCCCGGAAGCAATGAAGAACTACGTGGGGCATCCGGTACACGTAGCTGTGGCAGATGAGAAGGTTCGTCCTTTCACCTGTTCCCGTACCTGTGTGAACAGGGTGGTCGACTAAAATCCGGGAGAAAGACCGGAATTCCACGATGTACGGAATCCGCAGGATACTCTTTTTGGAATCAGCCGAAAAAAGCACAGCAAAATGTGCGTGGAGCGAGGAGTATACGTACTCATGACATATGAAGAAGCAAGGGCATTCATCAGAAATGTTAAATGGCAGAACAGCAAACCGGGGCTTTCCCGCACGCGGGAACTCCTGGAAAAACTGGGAAATCCGGAAAAAAAGCTGAAATTCATCCATGTAGCCGGAACCAACGGAAAGGGATCTACCTGTGCCATGCTCGCTTCCATGCTGGAAGCGGCCGGATACCGGACAGGACTCTACACCTCTCCGTTCATCTATGATTTCACGGAGCGCTTTCAGGTGAACCGGGAAAATATTTCCCATGAAGACCTGGCTGCGCTGACGGAGAGGATCCGTCCATTTGCGGAAGCCATGGAGGACGCCCCGACGGAGTTCGAGATCATCACTGCCATTGCCATGCTGTATTTCCTGGAACAGAAATGTGATATCGTGGTTCTGGAAGTAGGCATGGGCGGTGAGCTGGATTCCACAAATGTCATACCTGTACCGGAAGCGGCGGTAATTACCGCTATCGGACTGGATCATACGGAATGGCTCGGCAAAACCATCGAGGAAATCGCAGCCGCCAAAGCCGGGATTATCAAGGAAGGCGGGGATGTGGTTTTCTATGGGCAGAACCCGGAAGCGGAAGGGGTCATCCGCCGCATCTGCGAGGAACGCCATGCCAGACTGCACCTTCCTTCCTACGACCGTCTGAACCTTGTCATGACCGATATTCACGGGCAGGTCTTTGACTATCTGAATCTCTGCAATCTGAAACTGTCCCTCCCCGGGACATATCAGATGTATAATGCGGCGGTAGCGCTGACTACGATCCGTATGCTGAACCGCAAAGAGGGGACATCCTGGTTTATCGGGGATGAAGCGGTCGTGCAGGGACTGGAGGATACACGCTGGCGCGGAAGACTGGAACTGGTTTCGGAACATCCGTTGATCCTGCTGGACGGATCGCATAATCCGCAGGGAATCCGGGCGACGGCTGAAAGTCTGCAGGATGTGCTGCCGGATCAGAAATTTGTATTTGTGGTAAGCAGTTCTTCGGATAAGGACGTACAGAACGGCCTTGCCCATCTGGCTCCCCTGGCACAGGAATTCATCACCGTAACCCATGGATTTACGGCCCGTGCCATGAAGGCGGAGAAGCTGGCGGAACTGCTCAGAGAATATACGGACGTACCCGTCACGGCAGCTTCCGGTATGGCAGAAGGCTGTGACCTGGCGCTTCAGAAAACCGGAAGGCGCGGCGCAATTTGCGTGACCGGTTCGCTGTACGGCATCCGGGAAGCAGCCGAGGCTCTGAAAACGCGGCTGCCGGAGAAGCGATAAGTCCGGGCTGAGGGAGAAGAAGCAGTATCTGAATCATGAGTCTGAGAACGATTACAATTGTTTGTTTTATCCTGATGTACGTGGGAATGATATTCCTGCCCCGGTTTCGTCATCTGTACGCACTGGGAGTTGCCGCTGTATTTCTGGTCCTGGGCATTCTTCCGGTTTCTGAAATCGGAACGGCACTGGACTGGAACGTGCTGTTCATGCTTTGCGGCACCATGATCCTGGTGGATTATTTCATCGAATCCGGAATGCCGGATCTGATCGCCGGAAGGCTTTTGCGGATGGCGCCGAATGTCATGTGGGTCACGATCCTGATGTCATTGTTCGCAGGAGCAATATCTGCATTGATCGACAATGTGTCAACCGTGCTGATGGTGGCTCCGGTGGGACTGGCTATCTGTAAATCCCTGGGAATATCTCCGGTCAACATGATCATCACCATTGCGGTTTCTTCGAATCTGCAGGGGGCAGCGACCCTGGTAGGGGATACCACGTCTATCATGCTCGGCGCCTATGCCGGCATGGACTTTATGGACTTTTTCTGGAGGAACGGAAGACCGGGGATCTTTTTCGCAGTGGAGCTGGGGGCACTTGCCACCATTCCGATCATGATGTGGATATTCCGCAAGGAAAAAAGACCGGTACAGCAGACCGGTCCTGAGGTATCCGTAGAGGACATGATCCCCACCTATACCCTG
>CACZQT010000076.1 GCA_902783295.1 uncultured Lachnospiraceae bacterium | reverse complement strand
CATCCGATCCGTGAACTGTCCGGCGGGCAGAAAGCCAAACTGTTTCTTCTGAAGATGAGTCTGACAGCTGCTGACGTACTGATCCTGGATGAGCCGACACGGAACTTTTCTCCTCTGTCCGCGCCGGAAGTTCGGAGCATTCTGCGGGATTTCCCGGGGGCTGTGATCAGTGTTTCCCACGACCGGAAATACATTCAGGAAGTATGCGGCAAGGTATACCGCATGACAAAAGAAGGGCTCTTTCCCGTTTCGCAGCCTGCCGGGGAAAGATGAAGCTTTCATACAGCAGAGGAGGGTTATGCAGCCTGAACAGATGCATAGCCCTCCTCTTTTTTTCGTCAGGACAAACAGTCTGATACCTGTTATTGAACGGATCAGTTCGTTCTCCTGGTTGTTTACTTTCTTTCCACCCGTACTCTTCCGCGATGGATGCTGTCTTTGAAGAAGTCCTTCACCGAGCAGCCTGCCCGTCCGGACGAGGCGCAGGCGCAGGCACAGGCACAGCTGGAAGCGCAGGCGCAGCTGGAGGCACAGGACGAAGCGCAGGAAGAAGCACAGGAGGAACGAGGCCTGGAGCCGCCTCCGGAGCGGTGCGATCCCCCCGAATGGCGGCTTCCGCCCGAGCGGCTGACGGGCACATTGATTACATTTACGTGGATATAGGTATTGGGGGAATCCCCGTACCGGTAGGTGCCGTTTTTACTGTAATTCTGTGGTTCCTCCAGATCTTTCTCTTCCACGATTTCCTTGCTCTTGATGAAACTGGTTCCACAGTAAGAACAGTTATCCTTGCCCTCCTCGCGAACAGCGCCGCAGTTGGGACAGTTGTCGTAATACTCGATTTTCGTACGGGTGATTTTCTTCTTATAGGTGGTACGTTCAGAGGAGGAATTCCCGAATCCTGCACCGCGGCCAATCCAGCGGATGAATTTCCGGATGATCATGATGGGCACACCGAAGAAGATAAACAGCACGATCAGCCCTCCGATAACAGCCTTAAAATCGTCATCATCATCCACGTATGAGCCGCCGCCTTGCTGCGTGCTGCCGCCGCCCATCTGACGGTCTACGGAGAAGGCAAAAGCATCATTGGGGTAGGCTACGGTCATGGAGTAACGTTCTCCTGCGGAAAGAGCCGAGGAAAATACCAGATAGCCTTTATCCTGCAGGCATTCCGGCTGCCAGGCACCGGCTTTATCCGCATTCCACCGGATGGTCAGATCCTTGATTTCAATTTCATCAAACCAGGCCGGCGTATAGATGAAGACGGTTTCCCCTTCGACATAACGGTCGATCTGGTACATATGGTCCTGGACAAAGGAAAACTCGAAACTGGCTACATCGTTTTTGTAATAACTCCGGTCCAGATAAATGGCGAGAGTAGATCCCTTGTCTTCGATTTTGCTGATGCTGCTGCTGAGAGCCGTGACGTCGGAGTGATTCTTGTTGGGAACTCCGATATCCGCCCAGGTCAGAGGACCATATTTCTTATCGTCCAGCACTTTCCAGTCGATATGGTATGTCATTTTCAGGGAAGCATCTTCCTGCACGTCCACAGTAATCAGGAAATGCTCGATTTCGTCAGTAGGAGAGTCCGCTTTTACAGAGACAGCAGAAGAAGTGAATACAGTCAGGAATAAAACCAGCAGCAGGGCGGTAAGAACCACCTTTCCGGATGCCTGCAGCAATTTTTTGGCGTTGTATTTCATTGGCAGTACCTCCTCAGGGGGCATTCTCCGGTCAGCTGTGCAGAGAAAGCCCGGCGGGTCCGGCAGAGTTCGCTGTCCCAGATTTTCTTCCAGTCATCGGTGAACATGTTTCCGAGCGGCGCATCGGAAAGCCAGCTCTGGCAGGGAACTACGTTTCCGCCGGGGGTGATGGCCATATTGGAGAGGCAGGCGCCGCAGGACGGTGAAGGAATGTTTAATTCTTCAAATACCTGCTCATCGAGCCATCCCGGAGAGGTGAAAGCGATCTCCATACCATTCTGATGGCAGTAAGAGACAGCACCGCGCAGAATCTCCTCCAGTTCACTGCTCTTCAGCTGCAGTGATTCCGAGGCCGGCTCTGCGGCGTTTCCCGTAGTAATCAGGCCGGAACAGGTCACATAAATGACGCCAAGCTCATGCAGAAGCTTCAGCGTTTTTTCATAGTCCCGGTTAAGAGTGCACAGGGGTGTGTTGATGCTCACGGACAGGCCCTGTGCCAGGGCATTTTTGATTCCTGCCAGGGTTTCCTCATGCCGCGCAGCTCCCACCAGGCGGTTGTGAATTTCCGGATCTGCCGAATAGAAAGTAATCTGCACACTGTCCAGTTCCGCTTCGCGCAGGCTTTTGCAGTATTCCGGCGTCAGCCGGATCCCGTTCGTGTTGAGACGGGAGATAAACCAACGGGCATGGCGGATGAGCTCCGGAAGGTCTTCCCGCATGGTGGGTTCGCCTCCCGTAAAGGTCACCTGCGGGATTCCTGCGCTGCGGCAGGCGTCCAGTATTTTTTTCCAGTCATCGGTGGAAAGCTCTTTTTCATCGGACAGAGTCTGGCCTGCTGCATAGCAGTGGACGCATTTCTGATTGCAGTGCCAGCTGCCGTTCTTCGTCATAGCGCTGACCATCAGATCCATGCGGTGAGGCGCCGTCATGAACGGTGCATAATCGCCGATGCTCATGAAATCCACGTCCGTAGTCACTTCTTCGCGGTAAGCGATCTGGCGGACCGTTGTGTAGATAGTCTGTATATCTTCCCGGATGCGTTTGAGAGAAAAGACGGGGACAATTTCCCGCACGCTGGCAGCGGTGCGGTTCAGGATATTCTGTATATCTGCCTCGCCGATCTCCCGGCCGTCATAGTGGTTTGTTTCACGGATCAGTTCTACCAGAATCACGGCCCAGACAAAGTTTACCGGCAGGATGTCGGCGCCGTTAATGATGGCAATGCTGGGATTGAATGCGTCTTCCTCTTTCTTCGGAGGAATCAGATGAATGCGAATGGCGCCGGGGCCATCAGGATTCAGTGTAGTGTGCAGAACTTCGCTGAACGTGGAGTCCATATAGGACTTCAGATTGCGGACTGTTTTTGTACCGCGGAAAAGAAAAGGTATTTTAGCCATCATGTCCTTTCTGCCCGGCAGCTCCGAATGATGCAGGAGCGTTCAGGCGGTCTTGAATAGGCAAAACTTCGGGGAATATCTTCAAGCCGGTATTCATTGTCGGGAATATTTTATCAGAATTTCTGCAGTCCTTCAATGAATTGTGGAAAAAGGATCTGTAAAAGAACAGGAAACAGCCGGAAACCGCTGCTCCGGTTCCCGGCTGTATGCCTGCAGTCATCCGATCAGGACGAGCTTACCATATGAACGGCTCTTTATTCCGGATTCCGATGCCGAGTTCTTCCTCGCTCTTGTCCAGAATACCGGCCAGCTTGTAAAGATCCGCGACGTTCTTTTCCCGGATGGAATTTCCCAGTTCTCCATAAAACTGTCTGGCGAGGGCGGTCTCCTCCGGGCTGATTTTTTCAGAACCGCGGAGCTTTTCGGCGCACACATAAACGATAAAGGCGAGCCGGAGATTATCGGTAAAGGAAGCCTTCGTGTTTTCTATGACTTTCTCCAGTTCATGGGATACATTCTCCAGAGGTTCCTTATAACGGATCCTGACCGTACCAAGTTCTCCGGAACCGGTCGTAACAAGCCTGCTGTATTTAAGCCCGCTCTCCGCGCGAACTCCTTCTTCCTTCATCTTCAGTTCGTAAACCGCGACGCCGTATCCGCCGGAACCGAAAGGTTCGGAAATCACTTTGTCATTGGCGAAATCCTCCCGGGCAAGTCCTCGGTTTTCAAAGCCAAGCAGACGGTAGGATTCTACAACTTCCGGGTTGAATTCCACCTGCGCTTTTACATCCTTGGCGATGATATTGACCAGGGATGCATATTCCTCGTCGATGCTCTTTTTGACATCAGAGAACGCGTTTACGGTACGGTAAACTCCGTTGCCATGCTTGCTGAGAGCTTCCAGTTTGTCGTCCTTGTAATTCATCAGGCCGGTGCCGATCACACTGAGGAAGAGATTGTCTTTTTTCTTCTGCTCAATCAGTTCCACCAGTCCGCCCTTGTCCGTGATGCCGAAGTTCAGGTCTCCGTCCGTGATCAGGATCACCTGGTTATTGCCGCCGGGGATATAGTTTTCTTTTCCGATCCGGTAGGCAGTCTCAATGCCTCCGGAACCGTTGGTGTATCCGTCCACTTCGACAGAGAGCAGTTTTTCCAGAGCACGGATGCGGTCTCCCGGCCCGTTGATGGTAAAGGCTTCCAGCTCCACGTGGTCTCTGGTGCTGTAAGTGACGAGGCTGAACTTATCCCCGTTTCCGAGCTTGCTGATGATGGTCGCAACCATGGCCTGAGTCTGCTCGCGGTTGCTGCTCATGCTGCCGGATACGTCCAGAAGAACGATGATGTTCTGCCTGTCCCGGACTTCTTCCCGGCCCTGCACGTGAATATAAAGATACTTTTTGGCCGGATCTGTATCCATCATTTCATAGGAGATCCGGAACATATCCGTCTCCGGAAGCTCGCTTTCATAGTGGAAATAATTGAGCATCTCCTCGATCCGGACCATGCTTCTGTCAATCCTTCGTCCGTTCCGGAGCTGGTTGAGGATCACTCCGGCGGAGGCGGTGTTCGAAGTCATGCGAAACGTGGATGTCGGTTCGGCGGCTGCGCGGCGGGCTTCCTTTTCTTCCAGCGGCTCATATTCATCGGTGGCAAAGCGGGCTTTTCTGATGAGGCTTCGTATATCTGCTTCATCGACCGCCATCGAACATAACATCGGTGATTCCAAAACCTCTTCATCAAAATCCTCATCATCTTGAGAATCCATCAGATTTAAAAAGAAAGAAGGCATCCGGAAACTCCGCATGCCCCTTTTTACTCCGGCCGGAGCAGAGGCTTTCCGTGTAAAAGGGAGCGGAGCAAATGCTTTCCGGGAGGAAGTCTTCGGAGCAGATTTTGAACCTGCGCCTTTATAACACTTAGGCATAGGAGGTTCATGAATAGAGGCATAAGAACTTATGCCCGCAGAACGGATGACTGATCTTTCCCGCTGACGCCTCCTTTCCAGGACTTCCGGCGGCAGATACTCATCTCCGCTGCACAATGCTTCATACAGATCATCCATAGACAGATGACTGTATCTGTAGTCTCCATACGTAAACATTGACAGTACGACCGCTGTTTTATGATCGTAGCCAAGACTTTTGTAATACGTATAAAGCGGTTCCCTGTCCATATTCCGGATAAGCTTTTCTATCATGATCTACTCCCCCTGTCCGTTTTTTCTGCTGCCGTTTCAGCTGCTTTGTCTGTTTTTCAACTGCTCTTCAGCTGCTCTGCCTGTTATTCAGCTGCCTTCAGCTGTTTTTCTGTCTGCAGTTTTTTTCTGACAAGGTTAGTGTACCGCATGCCGGAAAGGAAATGGTCGTCTCTGAGGCGACATTTTTCCGGATGGAAAAGACTCCGTACACAGTACGCAGGAAAAGCGAGAGTCCTGAATATATTCAGGACTCTTACGATGGTTATTTCAGATAGGAGAGCAGTTCTGAAGCCAGGCCAGAGCGTCCCTTCTCGCTGTAGACTCTGGCCATGTTTTCCGCCGCGTCTGCCGGCAGGAGGCGGCGTTCCATCATCAGACGAAGGAGAGCCTCGTTTTGCCAGGCTATTTTAGCGAAAGCTGTCGGATTCTGCCGGATGCTGTTTACATAACTTTCTTCCCATGGAGCCATTTCCGGCAGGCCGATAGACAGAGCATGGAGGAAACCGAACATGGCAGCCCTTCTTTTTCTGGACAGAACTTCACTGAACGGTCCCAGGTAGACCGGCTTACCGATTACCTCTGTGAAAGCTGCATTATAATATGCGACATAAGGAACGTCCTTCTCTGTACCCCAGACAGCAGTGGTTGAAAATCTTTCTACCTCCTTATGCACGAAAATGAGTTTCACAGGGGCTCCGGCAAAGGCTTTATCACCAACCTTCCGGACTGTTTCGGGAATATCATAGCGTTCGCAGCATCTTCCGGGCGGATAGGCGATCAGCCGTCTTCCGTCTTTGCTGAGTACAACCCCATCTACTGTTTTGCAGGTCCGGGATGCCTGCGGTATGATGAATTCTTTTAACCGGCTGCATCCGGCAAAGGCTTCAAAGCCTCTGGCATCATCCGGGAGCACCGCGCTTTCCAGTCCTGTGCAGCCATAGAATGCATCCGCACCGATCTTCCGGACACTGTCCGGGATGGTGATACTCTTCAGCCCCGTACAGCCGTAAAAGGCGCCGCTGCCTATTTCCGATATGTTTTCCGGGATGGCAATGCTCTTCAGACCCATGCAGTGAGCAAACGTTCTGCTGCGGATACTGGTTATTCCGGGCGGAATGGTGATGCTTTGAAGGTCATAGCAGAAATAGAACACTTCTTCCCCGAGATCTGTCAGTCCCGCCGGGAGTGTTACTTCCTTCAGCCGCCGGCAGCCGTAAAACGCCCGCCAGCATATTTCCCGTACACCCTCAGGGACGGTAATGGCCTTCAATCCTTCGCAGTCATAAAACGCCCTTTCCCTGATGACTGCAGTACTGTCCGGGATTGCAGCACTTACCAGACCACGGCAGCTGTGGAAGGCACCGAAGCCGATATCCGAAACACCGTCCGGAATTACTATACTCGTCAGCTCCCGGCAGTTGTGGAATGCAAATTCTCCGATGCTGGTTACACCATCCGGGATTGTCACATCCCCGCCCCTGCCGAGATATTTCACCAGTTTTCCGTTTTCGATCAAAAAATCTTCATTACAGGCTGTCATATTCTGCTCCCCTGTGAGTACGTTTGCCATGAACGGAGAATGTTTCCTCTTCTGAAGGCGGGAAATTACAAGTATGCGAATCGATGCTCGACTATCCCCAATAAGGAAAAACGAGCTGATAAATAACTGCGACAACGATGGACAGACCGAATACGAGCGCCCATTCCTTTGGCTTTCTGCGCAGAACGAGGAAGGCAATCCCCCAGGTGATTACTTCTGCCAGATGGGTAATATAGAATCCCTGTGTGATCAGAAAAGCCTGGGAAAACAGGACGCCTGAAATGACGGAAGAAATCAGAACAGCGGCCATTCCTCTGCCCTTTGCGTACCAGCAGATATACGCCGGAAGCGGGGATAAAAACGAAAGGACAATCCACAGGAGCATATAGGACTTCGGCAGGAATCCCAGGACAAAACGGCAGTACACATAATAACCTGTCACCATGCAGATGAAGAAGAGGAAGGTGTTGACCGAAGCCCGGAGCGGGCTTCCGGCATATATCGAAATGAGTGTACCGATCAGAATCCATACCGCCAGTCTGCCGAAATAGTTTGTAAGATCCAGCTGCTGGAATATCAGGGGCAGTTCGTTGAATGCTGAGCCGTCCAGCCACTTCTGGAAAACTCCGATCAGCATCCCGGATACGGCAATGGCTGCGCTAACCCATACTTTTGCCCGCACAGACACGCCGGTATCTGCCTGCCGTAAGTTCTGTAAAAACATTTTCATTCTTCTTTCGCCTGCCATTTCTCCAGCAGGTCAAATACGCCGTCCTGCGAAAGGACTCCGCGCTTCAGTCCGGACGGAAGCAGCCCTGCTTCATCGGCTTCATAATCATCCTGCCACTGGCCGGATACATAATAGTCATTCAGGATCCGCAGTTGATTCTGCATTCCCGTCTGCGCATTGTCCGGATCTGCTGCAAGCAGCTCATCAAAGATGCCTTCATAGAACATTACCCGTTCTTCCCTGTTTAAGAGATGAAAGCGGGGGCTGGTTTTCCCGTTACGGTCTACCATTTCATTCCACATGGCTGCCGGACGGACCCATACGCCGCCATCGCCATATAAGGCACGGTAAACGACCATCGGTTCCGTGGTCTCGCTGTGCCTGGCAACACTGAGTACTTCGTAATAATTTCCCTTAAAATGCCGGTAGATCCCCGGAAGGATCTGCACCACAGCCTCTTCATATGTCATCGCTATCATATTCTCTCCTTATCTGCTTCCGAACCTTCAGGGCAGTATTTTCTCTTCCCGGCTCTTTTATAGATGTATCAGAAAGCTTATGGGAATGTCAAGGCAGAGCCGGGGGTACAGTCGTGACAGCAGGCGGGGATAACAAGGCAGAGCCGGGTTTTACAGCCGGGACAGCTGGCTGGAACGAGCAGGCAGCAGCCGATTTACAGCCGCCGGAACTGATGGGATGGGAACGGCAATGGAAAAGGTCTGTACTGCGTGTTATGTTCGTG
>CACZQT010000075.1 GCA_902783295.1 uncultured Lachnospiraceae bacterium | reverse complement strand
GGACCGATTTTCAGCCAGCGCGTAGCCCCGTGCGTTGATTTTCCGAAGCTGGTAAGCACCAGGAACAGCAGTACATAATTCAGCAGCATCAGCAGCGGGGCGAATTTCATAATGAAATGATAGTCCACCAGGGTCAGAAAAAGCATGATTCCCAGGCCTGCAGACAGACCCATGATCTGCTTGACAATGGTGGAAGCCCTGTCGGAATCATTTGCCATGGCGCTGTTCAGGATCAGCAGGCCGATCCCGGAAAGCGTGATAACACAGAGCAGGATACGTATATTAAAATATTTTTTCTTGTATAAGTCAAATCGAAACATGGCTTCCTCGTTTCAGGCCAAAGCTGCCAGTTTTTTGTTTTATATGAGAAATACGGACATCTCTCAAGGCTTCCACAGCAGGGAATGCCAGTGCCGTAACCCTTTTCGTTCCGGAGGTTTCTCCGGAGGGATTTCTTCACCCATCAGCCTGCCGGCTGCCCGCCGGAAGGGTTCCATCCATTCTCTGTTTTCACCTTCATAAATAGTGCCCCGGTTTACAGCACGGGCCAGAAGCGGTTCTTCTGCAGCCGCCCCGATCACCGGCCCTCCCAGCAGTTCCCGGGCTTCTTCCATATCCGGGCCTCCGATGCTTTCCGCTTCCAGGCGGTTAAAAAACAGCATCTGTTCGTGAATGCCTTCCTCCCGCAGGAGAGCTGAAAAACGGGTGGCTGCCCTCACGCTTGCTCTGTCGGCAGCTAAAACCAGAACTGCTTCCTCTGCACCGGCTGCCGACATGGAAAAGCCTCTTTCCACGCCGTCAGCAGCATCAATCAGGATAAAGTCATAGTCTGCCCTCAGATGACGGACCAGAATCTTCATCGAAATGGAACTGACATCCAGGGGGAATTTTGCCTGAGCTGCCGGCAGCAAAAACAACCCTTCACATGCCGGAACTGCCAGAATGGCTTCTTCCGGAGCGCACCGGTCCAGGAGAACATCTGCCAGATGGTTAAAGATCTCGTTTTCAAGTCCAAGAGGCAAATCCAGTCCGCGAAGACCCAGGGAGGCATCGATCAGAAGGGTTTTTCTGCCCCGCTCTGCCAGAGCTGTGCCCAGCAGGGCAGAAACCGTAGTCTTTCCGCTGCCGCCTTTTCCCATGATCGTAATTGCTCTGCCCAAAACAGCCTCTCCTTTATCAGTCATCCGAAATATTGCCGCTGTATTCAATTGCGCCGGCTTCCTGGATTTCCTCCAGTGTGGTTTTTCCGAACACATATTCCATCACGGCATTAGCCAGCCGGCAGGTATAGGTCGAAGAAAAGCCGTTAGGAATGGTGGCAGCTATCGCGTACTGCGGTGCATCATACGGGGCATAGCCTACGAAGGTAGCATGGTTCGGACGCATCTTGTTTTCTTCAGCAGTACCGGTTTTACCGGCGATATTCAGTTCCTGCAGGAACTCGTCCTCATGTTCATAACGTACCACTCTCGCCATACCGGTATGAATGACATTCCACGTTGTGTTTGAAACATCCAGGCGGTTCAGAATTTCCGGTGAAAACTCCTGGATGGTTTTTCCTTCCAGGTCTGTGATCCGGTCCATGAGAGTCAGCCGGAAAACGTTTCCGCTGGTAGCGACCGCTGCAGCATAACGGGCCAGCTGCACATTGGCATAGTTATGGGTACCCTGTCCGATCGCAGAAGGTACCGGAGCCGTATCCGAAACCTTCGGTTCAGATTCCGCAACCTCTACCCCTGTCTTATCCGCAAGGCCTACCAGAGAAGCGTATTTCTTGATCATATTGACGCCCCGGTTTTCCGAGTAATCTCCATCGTCATTCAGACTCAGCAGATATCCAACTTCACTGAAGAAAGTGTTGCAGGATTTCTGGATGGCAGAGACAACAGAAAGTTCACCGTGTATACCAGTACAGGCCAGATGCAGGCCGATTTTTTCGAAGATACCTTCACAGTCCACAACGGTATCCGTATCGATCACGCCCTCTTCCATACCGGCCATCGTTGAAACCAGCTTAAAGGAGGAACCCGGAGCTGTACGTGTCTGCGTAGCGCTGCTGTACAGCGGATGAGACAGATCCTGGGTCAGCTTATAGTAATACGAAGAACTGGATATCCGGTTGTTGTCGTATCCGGGATAGGAAACCATCGCATAGACCTCTCCGGTCTCCGTATTGATCAGGGTAACCGCTCCGGAGCAGGGATCCAGAGCCAGCTGTGCGGGTGTTATTTCCAGACTGCGGATTTTCTGACGGATAAACTGATAGGCAACCGAAGGATCTCCGGATTTCAGACTTTCATAGGCTTCCGGATCCTCTTTCAGAAGTCCCTGGTCAAAAAGGGCAAGGCAAAGGTCACAGCCGCCCAGTCTGTCGGTCGAAATGATCTCCTGGTATACCTTCTTGGTGAAATCCACGTCGGATTTTAAAAGCTCCAGGATCTTTTCCAGCAGGGCATTGTAAGTCTGCTCCGCCGTATAATAGGAATCTCCAAGTTCCAGCTTTGTAAGGTCTATCCAGGACCTGGAAATAGCATATTTCAGGAATTCGGCCAGGCTCAGGGTCTCATCCTTATGGTAAGCTATATATACAG
Source organism: uncultured Lachnospiraceae bacterium (assembly GCA_902783295.1). Taxonomy (GTDB): domain Bacteria; phylum Bacillota; class Clostridia; order Lachnospirales; family Lachnospiraceae; genus UBA3305. The sequence goes on along the minus strand of CACZQT010000075.1, from coordinate 17,508 downwards.
AATCTGAAGAATCAATCAGCTCTTCACGCAGCAGGCCGCCGTTTTCCATGGCCGTATGGGCATAGGTCATATAGGCCTGCATGTCGTTGTTCAGTTCCTTATATGGTTTGGGATCGGTACTTGTGAGCTCCTGACGAAGCATCCAGGAAACAGCATCCATTTCCTCCTGGAACAGACGGTAGATCCTCTTTTCCGCTTCGGAAGCATTTTCATCCGAAAAAGCGTACATATTCAGGATGTTGTTGTTGATCAGCTGGAAATAAACACTTTTCACACTGATTTTGCGTTCGGAACTTTTCATGGTCGGGAGGATAGTTACGTCCCCCGGCTCCAGTTTATCCAGAAGGATCCCTGCCAGAAGCCTTTCAATAATACGGTAAATTCCGATCTGCAGGTTCGGATCTATCGTCAGATAAACGTCGCCGCCCGTCCTCGGCGCCGTCTCGCTTTCCACTGACTGTACATGGCCTTCATTATCCACGTACATGACCCGTCCGCCTTTACGCCCCTGAAGGCTGGTTTCCGCATAACTTTCAATTCCCGTTTTCCCGACCACGTCACCGTTTGCATACCGGCCCGCTTCTTCTTCATTCAGCTTTTCAATTTCTTCGGAGGAAGCTTTTCCGGTATAACCGATAATATGGGAAAAAGCTTCACTATAGGCGTACTGGCGTACATAGGCATCCACCACATCCACGCCCAGCATCTGGGTGGAGTGCTCCAGGACATCCTGCATGGTTTCATTGCTGATATCCTGCGCAACGGTTGTGGGAATATACTTCTGATAGCTGTTCAGGGACATGGCATAGCGGATGTTGATCAGCTGCAGCGCCGTTGCATCATCGATGTCATATGAATCGTTGGCGCGGGAGGAATATTTCCCTACGCCAAAACGGTTCTTCATATACAGAAAAGCATCTTTTGCCGTCGTATCCGCAGGCTTGCTTTCCGTAAAATCCTTTGTCGTCCGCAGCCCGTACATATCCCGCAGAAAGCGAAGCAGAGAATTGCCGGAAACGGTATAGTGAAACTCTCCGGCAGCATCCAGGGTAATGGGCACATCCGTGGAAATCGTCTCTCCATGACGGTTCAGAATATCGATCAGCTGAAGGAGCATGATATTCTTTTCGTAACCGTTCCGGTAATCTCCGTTGTCCGTCACCGTGACTGTGTAAACCAGCCGGTTATAAGCTAAAAGCTCCCCGTTCCGTCCGTAAATATTACCACGGGTACTGGGGAGGCTTACCTCTTTCCTGGTTGTCTGCGTATAACGCTCCTGGGCCTCTTCTCCTTCGATGATCTGGAGCTGGAACAGACGGGTTACCAGTACCATGAACATCGCGGCAAACAGCAGGCTGATCGGAAGCAGTCTGGAGGAGGCCAGCTGCTTCAGTTTATATCCAAGAAACTCCAGAATATCTCTAAACAAATCTCTTCGCGCTCCTCTTCTCAATCGACTGGAACCATGCATCCAGCTTCAGGAACTGCGGATACAGGATCAGCGTCAGCACGGAAGTATAAACGACTTCCGGCAGTATCACCTGGGGAATGTACACGGAAAGTGCCATGCGTCCATGGGTCAGAAACCCGAATACATAGATGTACACATTATACAGAAAATCGCTGAGCACACAGAGCAGCAGCGGCATGTTCAGGAATTCCGTATAAAAAAGCTGGCTGATGGAACCGTTGACATAGCCTACGAAGAGGTAAATGAGGGCATAGTACCCGACCACCTCACTGTAACCCATGTCCATAAGCAGGCCGCAGAACAGACCTACCAGCATGCCTTCCGTCTTTCCCCGGATAAATCCGATGGAAAATGTCAGGATCAGAAGAAGATTCGGGGTAGCGGAAATCAGGGGGGATACCGCGAATATATTATTCTGCAGCAGGTACGCCCCCAGGATCAGTCCGACATAGATCCAGAACCTCTTCACTTCTCTTCCGCCCCCGTCTCTTTCAATGTGGTAATGATCAGCACAGAATCCAGATGGGTGAAATCCACTACAGGTACAAGATACCCGGATTTCGTCAGATTGTTGGCATCCACCGACAGATCTCTGGCATAGCCGATCAGGATCCCCGGAAGATACAGATCACTCGTATTGGATGTGACAATCTTATCGTCATCCTGAATGGCATCATCCTTGGCAATACGGCTCAGGCTTAACAGGCCCTGGCTGTATAGCGTCAGATCACCGGTTACAATACAGGTGTCCTGGCTCGTCAGTTCCATGGCGCCGACATTCCGGTTGTCGTTGATGATGGTGCTTACCGTAGCTGTTGTATCTGTTACCGATGTTACAATTCCCACCAGGCCGCCGTCGGCAAGAACGTTCATATCCACCTGGATACCGTCCCTGGCTCCTTTATCCACCAGAATGGTCTTATACCAGCTGTCGGAATTTTTCCCGATAATATGCGCGCCGACCATTTCGTAATCCGGATACTGGTCCTTCAGCTTCAGAAGATCCTGATAGGCTTCCAGCTCCGTAAGCTGCAGCTGGTAGCGGGTATTCTGTTCTGTCAGCTCTGCCACCAGAGCTTTCAGTTCTTCATTCTCTGCTTCAACATTTTTCAGAGTAATAAACCGCTCCGTCTGATGAAAAATCCCTCCGCCCAGAAAGTTAAACCCTTTCTGCAGGGGCATCAGGAAAGTATTCGCGCCTCCCCGGAGCCCGTTATTGACGGAATGGCTGAGCGAAGTGACCACAACCAGTATTACACAGAGCGAGGCCAGCAGAATAAACAGCTGTTTAGGCCGCAGCTCCGGCAATTTCCTTTTCTTCATTGATCTGTCTCCAAAGAAATTCCTCCGCCGGGGACGGGCGGAAAAAGCTGAAACAGGCCGCTTTCCCGAAAACTGACGTAACAGTTATCCCCGATCACTATATGGTCCTGCAGCGGAATTCCCATCAAATTTCCACATTGATACAATCGTTCCGTCAGCCTGTAATCCTCTTCACTGGGATTCGGATCCCCGCTGGGATGATTGTGCAGCAATACCATGCGCACAGCCTGCTGACGCAATGCCTCAATAAACACCTCCCGCGGAGAAATCAGTGACATATTCACGGTTCCCCGGCTGATTACGCGGGAAGAAATAAAGCCGCCCCGTGTATTGAAAAACGCCGCCATCACTTCTTCGGTCTCAAGGTGGCGCATGTCCTCCATAAAAAACTGGGCAACAGATTCTGCCGAACCGGCATGAAACTCGGGGCTCACCCGGATTCTGGCGATGCGCCGGGAAAGTTCTCCGATGCACTGCAGCTGAATCGCTTTTACTTCTCCAATCCCTTCAAATTCCATCAGTTCCCGGGCAGAAGTGTGAAAAAAAGCAGCCAGGCCTCCCTGGTTCTCATAGTACGCAAGCAGCTGTACAGCCAGCTCCAGCGCCGTAATTCCTTTTGCACCGGTCCGCAGGATCACTGCCAGCAGCTCTGCATCGGTTAAGATGCCCGGCCCCTGGGAAAGGCATTTCTCATATGGTCTTTCCGAAGCCGGCATCTCCTTCATTCTTGTGGGACGGCCGGGAATATTCCCGGCGTTTTCTCTTTTTTCTTTCATCCGTGTTCCTTTCCTGACACTCCCCCCGGAGCCACAGAAAAGGACACCCCCCGCGAACCCGCGAGGGGATCAAACACCCACAGAGTCATTTTAGCACAGGGAAAAACCTGCGTCTACCAGTTTTTGTAAGGACATCAAAATTCCGAACTTGGCGTGATACCAGGTCAGTCCGCCCTGGAAAAAGACCGTATAGGGATCCCGCAGCGGGCCGTCCGCAGACAGTTCAATGGATGATCCCTGCACAAAAGCGCCGGCGGCCATAATCACCTCATCCATATATCCGGGCATGGCCCAGGGCTCCGGTGTTACGAAGCTGTCGACCGGTGCTGCCGCCTGGATGCCCAGGCAGAAAGCTTTCAGATATTCAGGCTTCTTCAGGTCAATGGCCTGGATGATGTCAAATCGTTCCGCAGATCCGGCCGGATGAACGCGGAATCCCAGCCGTTCATACAGGCTTGCTGCAAAAATCGCTCCTTTTTCCGCACCGGCTGTAACCGTAGGCGCCATAAAGAAGCCCTGGTAAAATGCCGGAATGGTTCCGAGGTTGGCGCCGACTTCCCTGCCCAGCCCGGGGGACGTCAGCCGCCTTGCTGCCATTTCCACACATTCTCTGGTACCGCAGATATAGCCTCCGGCAGGTGCCAGACCTCCGCCGGGATTTTTGATCAGTGAACCTACCACCATATCCGCCCCGTAATCAGAGGGTTCCGTCACATCCACAAATTCCCCGTAGCAGTTGTCTACCATGCAGAGAATATCCGGCTTACAGGACTTCAGAAAAGCGATCAGCTCCCCGATCTTCGCAGGCGACAGCGTCGGTCTGGACGCATAGCCTTTGGAACGCTGAATCGTAGCCAGCCGGGTGTTGGGCCGGATGGCATTCCGGATGGCTTCATAATCGAAGCTTCCATCCGGTTTCAAATCCACCTGTGCATAGGTAATTCCGAATTCAGCCAGCGATCCCAAGGAAGGACGGATGCCGATCACCTCTTCCAGTGTATCATAAGGCTTTCCTACAGGGGACAGCAATTCATCTCCCGGCCGGAGTACGGCGGAAAGCGCCAGGTTCAGAGCATGCGTTCCACAGGCGATCTGCATACGCACCAGAGCGTCTTCTGTATGAAAAGTATCCGCATATACTCTCTCCAATGTATCCCGGCCGCTGTCATTGTATCCGTAGCCTGTCGTAGCCTGGAAATGCATTTCTCCCACACGGTTTTTCCGGAAAGCAGACAAAACCTTCATCTGATTGTATTCAGCGATCCGGTCAATCCTCTCAAAACGGGGTTCCAGAGAAGAAAGCACTTCCTCCCCAAGCCTCAGCACCGGTTCCGAAATACCACCTGCGGCATACATTTCTCTGATCTCTTTTTCCAGGTCCATTATTTCCTCTTTTCTGCGAATTGAATCTGTATTTCTTTCAGCCTGCTGTAAATATCGCTTTCTAAGGCACGGGGACTGTCCCACTGTCTCATTTCTGTACAATTCCTGACATCCGGCACAGCCTCAGAATCTCTTCCAGCAGTTCTTCTTCCTCCGGGAATTCCTCCCGGTTCAGCCAGACAGCTTCTTTCTCTCTTTTAAACCAGGTCACCTGACGTTTGGCAAAATGCCTGGTCTCCTGCTGTATGGCGGCAACCGCCTCTTCCAGGCTGCACTCCCCGTCCAGATGAGCCAGAAGCTGTTTATAACCCAGTCCCTGCATGGAAACCCAGTTTCGTCTGGCTCCCTCTTCCTTCAGCCGCCGCACTTCCTCCAGAAGACCCTGTTCCATCATAATCTCCACACGCCGGTTGATTCTCTCATATAAGGCCGGACGGGTGCGGTTCAGCACCAGATAAAGCAGATTGTAAGGGCTCTTCTTTTCTTTTTCCATCCTGTTATGTTCGGAAATTCTCTGTCCGGTGAACGCATGATATTCCAGAGCCCGTATAATGCGCTTCAGATTGTTCGGGTGTATTTCTTCCGCAGCTTCCGGGTCTGCTTCCTGAAGTCTCCGGTACAGTTCTTCTCCCCCTCCCGAAGCTGCGAGTTCCTCCAGTTCCTTTCGGAAAGCAGGATCTCCGCCTGTTTCGGTAAAGTCGATATCGCGGGTCACAGCCTGTATATAAAAGCCTGTGCCGCCTGTCATCACAGGTACTTTTCCACGTGCCCAGATATCCTCCATGGCTGCACGTGCTTCTCTCTGGAACTCTACGACATGAAATTCCTCGGAAGGATCACGGATATCCAGCAGATGATGGGGAATTCCCCGTCTCTCTTCCACCGGCAGCTTGGCTGTTCCGATATCCATCCCCCGGTATACCTGCATGGAATCCGCACTGATAATCTCTCCGTCCAGCGCTTCCGCAAGGGACAAAGAGCATTCTGTTTTTCCTACGGCGGTTGGCCCTGCCAGTATGATCAACGGACGCTGCATGGGTTAACTTCCTCTCTTAGTCAGGGGCAAAAGGCCAGACAGGGGAACAGTCCTTCTGTCTGCTGCGGAACACAGGAACTGTCCCCTGTCCTGCCGGAATCAGACGATCCTCTTGAACCTCTTTTCCAGCTCGTATTTTGTCATTGTGATAATCGTAGGCCTTCCATGGGGGCACATATAAGGGTTTTCCAGTTTCAGCAGTTCATCCAGCAGGGTTTCCACCTCCATAACAGACAGACGCTGATTTCCCTTCACGGCTGCTTTGCAGGACATCAGGGCAAGCTTCTCCGCAACGAGATCCGAATCGTGCCGGATGCCCCCGTCCGCCATGGTATCCAGGAGTTCCCGCAGGAATTCCTCTCCCCCTACTCCGGGGAGATTGGCCGGTATGGCTGTCACCGCATATTCTCTGCCTCCGAAGGGCTCAATGGAAAATCCGTATGACGAATACACTTCCTCCTGCTCCTGCACGGCCTGTGCCTCTCTGGCGTTCAATGTGAGGATCAACGGAGGTGCCAGCTGCTGGGAAATAAAATCCTTTTCCCGGAAAGCTCGGACATTTTTCTCATAAAGCACTTTCTCATGCGCGGCATGCTGATCCATGATCAGAAGCTGGTCTTTATACTGGAAAAGCCAGTAGGTGTCAAATAATTGCCCGATAATCCGGTACTGGGCACGTGTCTGTTCCGTAAACAGTTTCTCTTCCGGGAAAGAGAGCTGCTCCGGACGCCCTTCCGCAAACCCGGAAGCTTCCGATGACCCCTCCTCCGTTTTATCGGTTCCCGGTGCTGCCTGTTCCGGATTCCCGGCTTTCGGTACTGCCTGTTCCGAATTCCCGGCAGATTCCTGAGAAGACTCCTCCTGCGAAGAAGGTTCCGCTCCGGCGGCTCCGGCGGCAGGCTCTTCCAATACCGTCTTCTGTACGGCTTCCGGAGATCCTGCTCCTGCCCGGCTTCCTCTTTCCCTGTCGGCTTCCGGTTCCGCCGTCTCAGCAGCTGCCTCTGCCGCACCTGCTGCTGCCGGGAACAATGCTTTGGCAGGTGCCTCTTCGTCCAGAACATCTGCCAGGGAAGATATCACGACACCCGGCACAGGCTGTGCAGAACTTCCCTGTCCGGCTTTGCGCAGAATCCGTTCGATACTGGATTCTGCAGAAGAAACGGAACTTTCCCGTACTGCTGCCGGCCGTTCACCGGCCGTCCTACGGTATTCAAACGGTTCCGGTCCGCGCGGTATCTTCGGAGAAGCTGCATCAGCTTCCCGGTCCGAAAAGGCCTGTCTGGGGATCAGTTCCTCTCCGCCCAGAGCTTTCCGGAAACAGTCATAAACCACCTGGTACACATCCTCTTCTTTGACGAACCGTACCTCCAGTTTGGAAGGATGCACATTGACATCCAGTTCCTCCGGCGGCATTTCGAGATGAAACACAGCGAACGGGTATTTCTGCTGCATAGTGTAGCCCTTGTAGGCATTTTCCAGAGCCTTGATCACCAGATTGCTGCGTACATACCTTCCGTTAATGAACACGTTTTCATAAGAACGGTTTCCGCGGTTGATCTCCGGCTTCCCGGCAAAGCCGCGAATGTGAATCCCCCTGTCTTCATAGTCCAGGGGAATCAGGCTTAAAGCAATTTCTTTCCCATAAATGGAATACACCAGGTCCCGGAGATTTCCGTTTCCGGAAGTATGGATCCTGGTCTGGCCTCCGGCAATCAGGCGGAAAGAAACGTCCGGATGGGACAGCGCCAGTCTTTCGAGCAGGGCGCTGACAGCAGATGCTTCCGATGCTGCTGTTTTCAGGAATTTCCGGCGGGCCGGCGTATTGAAAAACAGGTCCCGAATTACAAAGGTGGTTCCGTCAGGTGCCCCGATTTCGGAAAAGCTCTTCTCCGCTCCGCCTTCTATCTGAAGCCGGATTCCGGCCGCTTCCTGCCTGATTTTAGTAATCAGCTCTACCCTGCCTACCGCGGCAATGGAAGCTAAAGCTTCTCCCCGGAATCCCAGAGAACCGATACTGGCCAGATCCTTTGCGTCCCGGATTTTACTGGTTGCGTGAGGAAGAAAAGCCAGACGGACCTGATCCGGCGCAATGCCGCTGCCGTTGTCTGTGATCCGCAGAAAAGAAATGCCGCCCTCTTTCATTTCCACCGTAACAGCGGTAGAACCGGCATCCAGGGCGTTCTCCACCAGTTCTTTTACAACCGAAGAAGGCCGTTCGATTACTTCGCCGGCCGCAATCTGATTAATGGTATCCTGATCCAGGACTCGAATAGAAGGCATACAGACTCCTTTTCAGTATGTGGGAAGAAGCTGCGGAACAAGGGGACTGTCCCTCCGTCTTTTACCGTCCCTGCCAGCGGTTTTTGATCCGGCTCTGCATCCGGTAAAGCGTATTCAGCGCGTCAATCGGAGTCATGACAGAAAGATCGAGATTGTCTATTTCCGTCAGGACATCTGTATCCTGCACGGTTTCAAACAGCGTCATCTGGTGCATGTCCACCTCATCCGGCTTTGCCACATGACCTTTTTCCCGCCTGTGGCTCTGTTCCGCTACCTCTTTGGCTCTCTGGGAAATATCCGCGTCGGACAGCTCAGCCACCAGTTCTTTGGCTCTTTCCGTTACGGATAAAGGTACTCCGGCCAGCCTTGCCACCTGAATTCCGTAGCTCTTATCGGCGCCGCCCGGCACAATTTTCCGCAGAAAAACGATGGTCTCGCCCTGTTCTTTAACGGCAATGCAGTAATTGTTCACGCCCGGAAGGGTTCCTTCCAGTTCTGTAAGTTCATGATAATGTGTGGCAAACAGGGTTTTCGCGCCAAGGAGCTTTGTATTGCTGATATGTTCCACCACTGCCCAGGCAATGGCCAGTCCGTCAAAGGTGCTTGTCCCCCGTCCGATTTCGTCCAGTACCAACAGGCTTTTACGTGTTGCATTCCGCAGAATGTTCGCCACTTCCGTCATCTCCACCATAAAGGTGCTCTGTCCGGAAGCCAGATCGTCTGAAGCGCCTACCCGGGTAAAAATCCGGTCGCAGATACCGATATTCGCAGAATCCGCAGGCACAAAAGAGCCGATCTGCGCCATCAGGACAATCAGCGCCGTCTGGCGCATGTACGTCGATTTTCCCGCCATATTCGGGCCAGTTATAATAGAGACCCTTTTCTTCCCGTTATCCAGATAGGTGTCGTTTGAAATAAAATGCTCGCTGCCGATCATTTTTTCAACCACCGGATGCCGCCCTGCCTTGATATCAATGATCCCTTTATCATTGATTGCAGGGCGGACGTAACGGTTCTTTTCCGCCACAGCCGCCAGCGAAGCCATTACATCCAGACAGGCAACGGCTTTGGCACTCTCCTGAACCCTTGTCACCTGGGCGGCAATGGCATCCCGTACTTCGCAGAACAGATCATATTCCAGGGTGCAAAGCCTGTCTTCCGCACCGAGAATGACCTCCTCCAGTTCCTTCAGCCGTTTGGTGGTAAACCGTTCCGCGTTCGTCAGGGTCTGCTTCCGGATGAAGTCCTCCGGAACCTGTGCCAGGTTGGAATTGGTAACTTCCAGATAATAACCGAATACTTTGTTGTATTTAATGCGCAGATTCTTGATTCCGGTGCGCTGTTTTTCTTCCGCCTCCAGGTCTGCCAGCCACTGCTTCCCTTCCGTTTTCGCGCGCCGCAGCCTGTCTGCTTCTTCCGAGTAACCCTCCCGGATGATACCGCCTTCCCGTACCGTGATCGGCGGATCTTCTTCGATGGAACGGGCGATCAGGTCCTCCAGATCCTCCAGTCCGTCCAGCTGTTCCGAAAGCTTCTGCAGCAGTGGGGCTTTGAAAGACGCCAGAAGGGTTTTAATGGAGGGAAGCATCTGCAGTGAGGTGCGGAAAGCAATCAGATCCCTGGGGTTGGCGGTCCGATAGGAAATCCTCCCGATCAGCCGCTCAATGTCATAGATCGGCCCCAGGTATTCACGAAGCTCGTCCCTGGTAATCAGCTCCCTGTTCAGCTCTTCGATGGCATCCTGCCGCTCCAGGATTTCTTCCCGTCGGATCAGAGGCTGCTCTATCATGCTGCGGAGCATCCTGGCACCCATTGCGGTACGCGTATGATCCAGCACCCAGAGGAGGGTTCCCCTTTTCTGCTTCTCCCGCAGTGTTTCCGTCAGCTCCAGGTTTCTCCTTGTCGAAGTATCCAGCAGCATATAGCCGCCCGGCAGATACGAAGTGATATGCGTCAGATGCTCCAGGGAAATCTTCTGGGTATCGTAAAGATATCCCAGAAGAGCGCCTGCCGCCGCCACGCCGGCTCCAGCGTCCTTCAGGCCAACGGCCTCCAGGCTGGCTGCGTGGAAATGCTCCAGAAGACGTCCTTCACAGATTCCTTCCCGGAAGCAGGCATTGTCCAGCGCTGAAAAAGCAATATTCAGCCGGTTTTTCAGATCCTCCGTGTCAACGCCGCTCATGGCAAAAGCTTCATTCGCGATAATCTCCGCCGGCATGAATTTCGTGATCTCATCCATCAGGATACGGACAGAGGAGATATGCGTTACAAAATAATCTCCTGTCGTAACATCCGCCACGGAAACGCCAAATTCCCCATCCATGTACACGACACACATGAGGTAATTATTTCTGGTTTCATCCAGGGCCTGCACAGCCAGATTCGTACCCGGCGTTACCACCCGGATGACTTCCCGCTTGACCAGTCCTTTGGCCAGCTTAGGATCCTCCATCTGCTCGGCGATCGCGACTTTGTATCCCTTCTCAACCAGCCTTGTCAGGTAGGTCTCGGCAGCGTGGTAGGGAACACCGCACATAGGAGCTCTTTCCGGCATGCCGCAGTCCTTCCCGGTCAGAGTGATTTCCAGTTCCCGGGACGCCGTCAGGGCATCCTCGTAGAACATTTCATAGAAATCTCCCAGACGGTAAAACAGGATGCAGTCAGGATATTCTTTTTTCGTATCCAGGTAGTGCTGCATCATCGGTGTCATCATAATGTTAACGTCCCTTCCACATTTCACCTATGTAATAAAAGCCGTGTGCTTCTGTAATATGCACGGGAACCATCTGCCCGATCAGGCAGGAGGGTCCGGGAAAATGTACCATCATATTGTTGGAAAGCCGCCCGGACAGCATCTTCTCATCGTGTGAATCCAGGGATTCCACCAGGACCTTTTCCACCTTGCCGGTGCCCAGCGCGCATTTTTCTGCGGCAATGGTCTGAACTTCCTTCAGAAGGCGGTCAAAGCGGGGCTGGATCACCTGCTGCGGAACCTGCTCCCATTTAGCGGCCGGGGTACCGGTTCTTCTTGAATAAATAAAAGTAAAGGCGCCTTCAAAACGTACCTGACGTACAACGTCCATGGTATCTTCAAAGTCTTCTTCCGTTTCTCCCGGGAAGCCGACGATGATGTCGGTGGTAATCGCCATGTCCGGTATTTCCCGCCGCACCTTCCCGGCAAGCTCCAGATACTGTTCCTTGGTATAACGGCGGTTCATCTTTTTCAGAATCTCCGTACTGCCGGACTGCATCGGAAGGTGCAGATGCCTGGCGATTTTATCCGATTCTTTCATCACCTGGATGAGCTCATCCGACAGATCCTTCGGGTGGGATGTCATAAAGCGGATGCGCTCGATCCCGTCGATCTCTTCCACACGCCGCAGCAGTTCCGGGAAGGAGCAGGGGGTCTCCAGCCCTTTCCCGTAGGAATTCACGTTCTGTCCCAGAAGCATGATTTCCACGGCACCGCTGTCCGCATGTCTTCTGATCTCTTCCAGGATGCTTTCCGGCGTTCTGCTCTTCTCCCGGCCTCTCACATAGGGGACGATGCAGTACGTGCAGAAGTTGTCGCAGCCAAAGGAAATGTTCACTCCTGTTTTGAACGGATATTTCCTCTGTACCGGCAGGTTTTCAACAATCAGCGGTGAATCCTTCCAGACATCGACCACCATTTTACCCGTCGTCCAGACCGTATAAAGAAGTTCGGCGAATTTATAGACATTATGCGTGCCGAACACCAGATCCACAAAAGGATACACCTTCTTTATGGTTTCAATCTCCGTCTCTTCCTGCATCATACAGCCGCTGATGGCGATCACCATGTCCGGATTCTTTTTCTTCAGGCTGTGCAGGTGCCCCAGGCGGCCGTAAATTCTTTCATTCGCGTTTTCCCGGACGGTGCAAGTATTATAAAGCACCAGATCCGCTTCTTCCGAATCCGCTTCCTCAAAGCCGATCTGTTTCGCGATTCCCGTCAGCGTCTGCACGTCATTTGCACTCATCTGGCAGCCGAAAGCCTGAAGAGAAGCCTTCAGAGGACGGCCTAGTCTCTGTTCCTTTTCTCTCAGGATTTCCCGGCACTTCGCCATAAAAACAAACTGCCGCATCGGCTCGTTTTCCGGCAGTCTGGAGTTCGGATCTATAGTATCCAGGTTCAATGTATCAAGCATGGTCTGTATCCTTTATGTCAAATATTGTGATTGGGCGGAATAAGTCTTGAACTAATATATAATACAGGAGTGTCATTGGAAAATCAAGATGCCCCTTTTACAAAATACTATATGTGCAGAAGCAGAAAAGACAGTCCTCTGACGGACTGCCCTCTGTTCACTCATCCCACTGTCCCAGCATTTTCCGCATCCAGGAATGAACATCCATCCCGTACACTGCCTGAAGATGGTCCCGGGACAGAACTTCCCGTACATCCCCGGAAGCGGCCGCTTTTCCTTCCGACATCAGAATACCTTTCTGCCCAAAAGCCAGAGCCAGGCTCAGATCATGCACGACGGTAAGAATTGCCCGCCCCGGTGTCCTGATCCATTCCGCGAGGAGTTCAAAAATCTGCTTCTGGTATACCAGGTCCAGATGGTTGGCCGGCTCATCCAGAATCAGCAGCTCCGGATCCTGTGCGAAAACCTGCGCCAGAAATACCCGCTGAAGTTCGCCGCCGGAAAGCTCCAGAATGGAGCGGTCCGCCATTTCCGATAAGCCCACTGCTTTCAGGGCATCTTCCACGGCTCTTTCCTCCGAAAAACAGGATGCCGGGATGCTTCGTCCCTGCCTGCTGCTTTCTTTGTTCCCCCTGTCATTCCGGAACAGCTTTCCGAACCATCCGGTGGAATGCGCGTAACATCCCATCTGCACCACTTCCCCGACAGAAAAGGACACATCCACCGACCGGTTCTGCGCCAGTACACCGATATGTCCGGCCATTTCCCTGGAATTCATATTCCGGAGATTCTTCCCTCTCCAGCGGATTGTCCCGGTGGATGGAACGCCGCGGGTCACGGCATTCACCAGAGTGGTCTTGCCGGATCCGTTCGGTCCGGCCAGTATCCACCATTCCCCTTCCTGTATGCTGAAATCCAGCGCCTTCAGTGCCTGTTTTTCTCCGTAGGAAACAGACAGTCCCCGGACTTCCAGCATCGGGGAGTTGTTTGAAAAAGTATTTCCGGCAGACTGGTTCATATCACACCTGCCCCTTTCTTCCCCGGTAGAAAATGCCGATAAAGAGAACAGAACCTACCATGGACGTCACAACGCCGATCGGCAGCTGGACAGGATTCAGAATCATCCGGGCTGCCAGATCACAGAGCATCAGAAATACAGCACCTCCAAAAGCAGCTGCCGGAAGCAGACGGTAATGATTCGGTCCCGTAATACGCCTTACAATATGAGGCGCGGCCAGTCCCACAAACGCAATGCTCCCGCCGACTGCGACACAGATGCCGGTCATCAGGGAAACGGCAGCCAGAATGATCCAGCGCACCCGCCTCACATCGACGCCGATGTTTCTGGCGTTGTCCTCCCCGATGGCAAAGGCGTTCAATTCCCCCGCAAAGCGGAACAGGATGATCCCTCCCGCCGCCAGAGAAACGGACAGGACAAGCGCTCCGCTGTATCCGGCTCCAGCCAGGGATCCCATGGTCCAGAAGGTGATATTTTTCACTTTATCGGAAGCAAAGGTAACCACCAGGCTCAATATACTGTTGACCAGCATAGCGTACACCACACCAACCAGAATTATGGTATTGGTAGAAAGAGAATGATCCATTTTCCAGGCAATAGCCAGTGTTATAAGCAGGGACAGGAAAGCAAAAACCACAGCCAGGACAAAGGTACCTGCAAAAGGCAGGGACGGAAGGGTTATATCAAAAGCGATGGCTGCTGCTGCTCCCAGACTGGCTCCGCTGGATACGCCCAGGGTGGAACCGTCTGCCAGAGGGTTTTTCAGCAGCCCCTGCATGGCTGTGCCGCTCACAGAAAGAGCTGCCCCGGTAAGGGCTACACACAGAACGCGGGGGAGCCTGGAAGAAAGAATAATGGATGTAAAAGCCGTCTGAGGCTGGTCCTGACGCAGAACCGCCCGCAGAAGCATTCGGGCTGTCTCCCCGGCCGGTACAGGAACGCTCCCGGTGGAGACGCACAGAAGGAAGGTAAGCAGAGTAATCCCGGCAAAAAAGAGATACACAAAGAGCCCGTACGTCCTGCGGGCTTTTCTGATACTGTTTTCATTCCCTTTTTCCTTCACCGGCATGCTGAAATCCTGTCTTTCGTAAATGAGGGGGACCGTACCCTGTCCCCCTCATTGTCTCCCTGTCCTGACTATCCTGAAATACTGCGTCAGGCCGCAGGTTTTTCTTCTGCTTCTTCCTCTTCCGCTGCGCCGCTGATGAAGTCCTCAAGCATCTTCGCGCCGTCCGCCAGACGGGGAACCGGACGGGACAGTTCATTGTTCGGGAGGTTCAGAATTCCCTGCGTCTGAACTGCGGTGATCACATCCCAGCCTGCACGTCCCATAATCTCTTCTTCCGGAGTAGGTCCTTCTCCGAAATACATGGAGATAGTCACGATGTAGTCAGGATTCCTGGCGATCACTTCTTCTTCCGAAACCTGTGCCCAGCCGTCTACATCCGCGAAAATGTTCGTAAGCCCCAGCAGCTCCGCCACCTCATTCATGAAGGTTCCGTTTCCGGCAGCCCAGAGCCCGTACTCCAGAGGGGATACCTCAAAATAAATCGTTTTCCCTTCATTTTCCGGAGCGGCTTCCGCCAGTGCAGCCAGTTTTTCCTGCATTTCCGCAACAACTGCTTCGGCTTCCGCATCCTTGCCCAGGAGGGCACCGATCATACGTACCGAAGTATATACTCCTTCAATATCCTGCGCGTCTGACACGACCACATGAACCCCTGCTTCTTCCAGCTGAGTTACCTGTTCCGTCGTCTGTGCCATGGAACTCATCAGAAGGACCTGCGGCTCCAGAGCAATGATCTGCTCAATATTGGTTCCCATCCCGGACTGTACCGAAGGGACATCCCATACTTCAGCGGGATAATCACAATATTCCCCGCGTCCCACCAGCAGGTCCCCGGCTCCAACAGCATAAAGTATTTCGCAGTCCGCTGCGGAAAGTGCTACAACCCGGGTTGCAGGCTCTTCAAGGGTAATTTCACGGCCTTTCATATCCGTTACCGTCACGGCAGCTCCGGATTCCTTCGCCTCTGTCTCTGCAGCCAGGGCTCTTCCACTGAACCCTGCCATCATAACGGCTGCCGCGAACACACCTGTCATCATGGCGATTGCTCTCATTTTCCGGTTTTTCATTTTGGTCTCCTTTCTGTACAGCAGTCCTGAAACAGTGCAGCTTCACAGAAAAAGGAAAAGCGCCTGCAGCTGATCCCAGGCGCGTAAAAACAAAACAGATTTCCCGGATATTCGGATCCCTGTCTGTTTCACAACTACTGCGCTGGAATAGTCGTGCAGCTTTCCGGCATGTATCTGACTAGGGCAGTCATGAGACCATGGCTGCCTGACAGTGACCTGCTCGCGGGGCGCTACCCCATTCCATGCTGCGGCAATGCCGCTCCTGAAAAGCTGTTTATATGATTTTCATTTATAGATGATAGAAGAACCTAATCCAAATGTCAAGCCATATGGTCTCAGCTCCCGGGAACCTTACGGAGCTGATTCAATCCGGAGAATATTCGTATTTCCGCTCTCCCCGGTGGTATTTCCCCCGGTCATAACCACGGTATCTCCCGTTTCCAGGTTAAGTACTTTCTTGGCAGCCCGGAGCGCGTAGAAATTCAGAACTTCCATGCTGGGGAAATGTTCCGTCAGAAGGGGCAGAACACCCCACGACAAAGCCAGTCTGTACCAGACTTTCTTTTCCGTAGCCAGCCCCAGAATTGTGATCGGCACGCGGAACCGGGATACCATGCGCACCGTCAGACCGCTCAGGGAGGTAACGATCATCGCCTTTGCCCCAAGATCCACAGCCATGGTACACGCCGCATGTGAAATCGCGTCAACACGGTTATGAATCACGAACACCTGGGCATGGAACAGCCCTTTGTAATCGATATGATTTTCTGTTTCTTCCGCAATATCACTCATTGTGCGGACGGATTCCACCGGATACCTGCCGGCAGCAGATTCCCCGGAAAGCATGATGGCACTGGTGCCGTCGTAAATGGCGTTGGCTACGTCGCTGATCTCGGCACGGGTCGGCCTGGGGTTCGTGATCATGCTTTCCAGCATTTCCGTGGCAGTGATCACCCGTTTCCCCATCATGCGGCATTTCGTGATCAGATATTTCTGGATGGCAGGCAGTTCTGCGAAAGGAACCTCTACACCCAGGTCGCCGCGGGCGACCATGATGCCTTCACAGGCTGTACAGATTTTCTCTATATTATCAACACCGGAGCGGTTCTCGATTTTTGCAATGACCTCGATATCTCCGCCGCCGTGCTCTTTCAGGAAACCCTTCAGATCCAGCAGATCCTGTTTGCAGGAAACAAAGGAGGCTGCCACAAAATCCACTTCGTTCTGAATCCCGAAAAGAAGGTCTTCCTTATCCTGCTCGCTCAGATAAACCTGGCGCAGCACCTTCCCCGGGAAGCTCATGCTTTTGCGGTCCGAAAGCACGCCCCCTGTCAGCACCTTGCAGTGTATCTCCGTTCCTTCAATTTCCTCGACCTCAAAAATAACCAGTCCGTTGTTTACCAGGATCCGGTCTCCTTTTTCGAGGTCCTCTGCCAGACCTTTGTAGTTGACGGAAACAATCGTTTCATCCCCTTCCACTTCCCGGGTGGTAAAGGTGAAATCCGCACCGTCTTTGAGTTCTACCTTTCCGTTCTGAAAGGTACGGATCCTGTATTCCGGCCCCTTTGTATCCAGCATAATAGCTATGGGAAGATTCAGTTCTTCGCGGACAGCCTTGATCATGTCGATCTTTTTCTGATGTTCCTCATGGCTGCCATGTGAAAAATTGAGGCGGGCCACATTCAGGCCGGCCAGGCACATCGCTTTAAAAACTGCCGGATCCTCACTCGAAGGTCCTATTGTACCGATTATTTTAGTCTTTCTCATCGTAATTACTCTCCTCCTCTTTGTCTGCTCTATGATATCCACCTGGGAAGTCCAGCATTTTCTCTGCTTTCTCCGCAACCACTGCATCACAGTTTACCGTCATCAGAATTCCTTCGTCCCGATAGTCCAGGCTCTCCACCCGGGCGTTC
>CACZQT010000074.1 GCA_902783295.1 uncultured Lachnospiraceae bacterium | reverse complement strand
AGTTCCGGCGGAAGCTGCAGGCAGTGCTTCTTTTTCGAGGCGTTTGAAAATCCAGGGGAAAAGGAAGGCAATGTAGAATACCTGGAGAAAACTGGTTACAATGGTTCCTGCACGGCCTGGGATCCAGCAGCCCGGCTCCGGCGCCGACCAGCACATCCTGCGGCGTATGCACGCCCAGGAAATTTCGGCTGAAGCCAACAAGTACGACGGTAATTCCCGGTACAATGCGGAGGGAACCCGGTAAATCATTACGGACCGCTCCGCCGCCAAAAGCGGTGGCTGCGTTCATGGTATGGCCGCTGGGAAAGGAATAACCGGTAGCGGTTGTCATGGAGTCGCCGTAGGGAAGGATGCGTGCATCCCGGTTCAAACCTTCTTTCGCAGGGAGTCCGTGTCCCCTCTATTGTATGACAATAGCTAAAAAACAATCTGTATAAGCAGCATATATACCGCAGTCCCCGAGAGAATACTCAGCAGTGAATTGCGCTTCCATGCCTGCAGAACTATGATGATCACAGCCGCGATCAGCTCCGGAAGTGCAAAAGGAGCGGAAAGTACGGAGGTGTTCCGCAGGCAGTAGATTACCAGCATTCCGATAATCGCCGGAGGAAGCACCTTCCCCAGATATTGGATATAGGGCGGGACGTTTTTCCTGAAAATCACGAAGGGATAGGCGCGAAGAAGAACAGTGCCGATGGACATGGCCGCCACGAGGATGGCAGCGTGGATGGATGACGGGCTCATTCTTTCACCTCCTCTGTTTCAATGCGTTTCCTGAAAAATGACAGGACTGCAGTGATCAGCAGCATGGCGGGAATCAGGAAGCGGTCCGGCCCGAAGAGCAGGAGACATAGAAGTGTGGCTATCAGCCCGGTGACGGCCGGAATGTGGTCCTTTGATGTAATCCACTGCTCGGTGAAGGCTGCCATGAACAGGGCTGTCATGCTGAAATCAATGCCTTCTGTTGAAAAAGGAAGGACAGAGCCCAGAAGACTGCCGATAATACTTCCGGATACCCAGTAGCTTTGATTGAACACCGACACCAGAAAGCGGTAAAGATTGACATCCACCTCTTCCGTCATGTCATCACTGCAAAGAAGAGAATAGGTTTCATCTGTCAGCGCGAAGACAAGATACGGCTTGTACCGGCCGGAGTCCTTGTAGCGTCCGACCATGGAAATACTGTAAAAAAGATGGCGGGCGTTTACCATAATAGTGGTGAGGATGGTTGTTATGACGGAAGCCCCTCCGGCGAGCAGTCCCACGCCGACATACTGCATGGAACCTGCGTAGATCAGAAGACTCATGGCAAAAGCCCACAGTATTCCGTAGCCGGCATTGCGAAGCAGAATTCCGAACCCGATGCCGAGGACAATGTATCCCGCCATAACGGGAATGGTTTTCAGAAATGCCAGCCTGGCTGTTTTTTGCTTCATATCTGACCTTTCCATACCGGAGAATCCGGCGGGTCTGCCGTTTTCCGGAGATTGCTGAATGCAGGATACTGAATGCAGAATGCAGAATGCAGAGTACCAGATGCATAATGCAGAATGCCGAGTACTGGATGCAGGATACTGAATAAAGAATGACAGTACAGAACTATATAAATATATCAGAAAATTCACTAACAGGAAAGTAAAAATAACAAGTCACGGGCGAGTCACGGGGGACAGGTTCTGGCGCTTGCCGCCCCCTGTCTCCCCGGATAAAGCTGTTGCAGAAACAATATGAAAATGTTATGTTTGACGCAGCTGATGGTGAATTATACAGGTATCAACAGATGCAGAACAGGAAAAACAAGATGAAGAATATTCTGGTGACGGGCTTTGAGCCTTTCGGCGGACAGGGCGTCAATGCATCCTGGGAGGCCGTAAAGAGACTTCCGGAGGAGATCGGCGGATTCCAGGTTGTCAGATGCCGGCTCCCTGTGGTTTTCGGAAAAGCGGCGGAAAAAGCTCTGGAAGAGATTCACAGGATACAGGCAGCGCTGGTTTTTCTGGTGGGAGAGGCCGGCGGACGTGAATGGGTTACGCCGGAGCTTCTGGCGCGAAATGTCCGCGTGGATCTGGCAGACAATGAGGGCTATGTACCCCGGGAGGGGGAGGTCATCGTAAAGGATGGCCCGGATGTGATCCGGCCCGGAATGAATGTGGAAAAGATCCTGGGACAGATGAAAGGACTGCCGGCGGCGGCTTCAGAGAATGCCGGCCGGTATGTCTGCAACGATCTGTTTTATCTGACTCTGTACTCATTACAGAATACAGATGTAATGGTTGATTTCGTGCATGTACCTTATACAGAAGGACAGAACCTGCGCAGAATACGCAGGGCAGACGGGCAGGAGGAGACAGAAAAAACAGACGTCCCCATCCTTCCGGCTGAACAGACAGCTGCCGTACTGAAGAGATTTATAGAACTGGCAGCAGAAGAATACATGGAACAGACAGCGGCTTCCGGCAGCGATGATCCGCAGGCAGCTGCTGCCGGAGAAAGATTATGAATCTGAAAGGAGGCAGCTGCAGATGAAAAACCAAAGATGGGTAGTCCATGATGAACTGGCGCCGGAAGAAACATCCGCCGGCGTATTCCGCAGAATCCTTACTTACACGGATGATGTGATGGCCGTAGAAAACACGTTCGTGAAAGGCGGTGTGGGAGCGCTGCATCATCATCCCCACACGCAGATTACCTATGTGGTAAGCGGTGCTTTTGAGTTTGAGATAGACGGGGAGAAGCACATTGTGCGGGCCGGGGACGCCATGCTGAAGACAGACGGTGTGGAGCATGGCTGCGTATGCCTGGAGGATGGAATTTTGCTGGATATTTTTTCACCGATGAGGGAGGACTTTGTAAATGACTGAAAAAGGATTGGATATCAGCCGCTTTCAGTGGATCCGTGCTCCCAAAGCCTATCAGATTCAGGATGGGAAGATCACGATTGTCACAGAGCCGCGTACGGATCTGTGGCAGAGGACATATTATCATTTCCGCAATGACAATGCTCCGGCACTCCAGATGGAAACAGAAGAAAAGTACTTTTCTTTTGTCGTCAGGACAGATTTTTCCGCATCCGGCCACCGCTTTGACCAGTGCGGAGTGGTCATGTATCTGGACAGTGAAAACTGGCTGAAGGCTTCCGTAGAGTACGAAACAGAGGAGTTTCAGCATCTTGGATCTGTGGTGACGAATCACGGCTATTCCGACTGGGCAACGACGGAAATCGGCCTGGAGGAGCGGGTGATGTGGTACCGTTTCAGCCGGCGCGAGGATGATTACTGCATCGAATGCTCCCGGGATGGGGAGACATTTTCCCAGATGCGGGTCTGCCATATGGCAGAAGGCGGCGGAAAAATCCGGTTCGGCATCTATGCCTGCAGCCCGGAGGACTCCAGCTTCCGTGCCGTGTTTTCCGATCTGAAAATTACGGAATGTGCCTGGAAAGCCCACGACGGCCAGCAGCCGGACTGAGGTGATCCGCTCGTTTCTGTGCCGGACTTTGGAGAACCTCTGACCTTTTCTGAAAGAAGCGTAAAACCTATGCAGATTATTACGAAACAACAGGCCAGGCAGTTTATCCTGGCAAAGCAGGGACTGATTGGCTCATACCGCTTCGCAGGGAAGGAGGGAGCCTGTGAATACGTCCGTCAGGCCGGCTGCATCCAGTATGATCCGGTCGATGTCTGCGGCAAAAATGCGGAACTGACTTTGCAGTCGCGGGTCAGGGGATTCAGGAAGAAGATGCTCCATGATCTTTTGTATAAAGACCGGCTGCTGGTGGATTATGCAGACAAAGAGCTTTCCATCTGGCCGGTTGAGGACTGGCCGTATTTCTCTTCTTACAGAGACCGGAGCCGCGAACTGGGATGCACGTTTGACGGCCTGGAAGGATTAAAGACGCAGGCCATGTCTTACATTCGGGAAAACGGTCCGGTGTGCAGCGATACGCTTCCTATAGAAGGAGAGATTTTCTGGCATTCCTCTATGCACTGGAGCGGGAACTGGGATAAAAAATCCCAGGCGGCAAGGTCGGTCCTGGAACAGCTGTATACGGACGGCGATCTGATTATTCACCATAAAAACGGAAGCCGCAAGTACTATGACATCGCGGAGAAGCATCTTCCGAAATCTCTTTTAGAAGCGGAGAATCCCTGCAGGGATGAAAAGGAGTTCCTTTCGTGGCGCGTGCTCCGGAGGATAGGGGCTGTCGGGCTGCTCTGGGATAAAAACAGCAGTGCATTTCTCGGAATCCCCTTAAATGTGGAAAAACGTAAAGAGATCCTGGCCCGGCTGGCAGAGGAAGGGAAAATTATTCCATTGACGGTCGAGGGGATAAAGACGCTCTTTTATTATCGCTCCGAGGACGTCCTGCAGATGCAGCAGATCGTGGAAGGAAGCGCAGATCTGAAACCGCGCATGTCGTTTATTGCGCCGCTGGACCCGCTGATGTGGGATAAGGCACTGGTCCTGTCTTTGTGGGATTTTCGGTACGCATGGGAGATTTATACTCCGGCTGCAAAGCGGAAATACGGACATTATACCCTTCCCATTCTCTATGGAGACCGCTTTATCGGCCGAATTGATGCTGCAGCCGACCGGAAAGAAGGTATACTGCGTGTGAAAGGACTCTGGTGGGAACAGGGAGTCCGCAGTACAAAGAAGCTGAATGCGCTGCTGGAACGGACTTTGCGGAGCTTTGGAAAATTCAATGACTGTCAGAATATAGAAATGATGACAGCAGGATAATCTCTGCTGCCTGCGAAAAAACCCCTGAAACCGGGACGCAAAAAAGTGATAATTATAGTTCTTTCCTTTTGAAAAATGTTGACATATGGTTTAGAATGCGTTACAATCACGGAGTAAATTCCCTGAATAACCTTATATCCTCAGGCTATGAAAGAAGCGGTTTTTCTGTGCCGGGTGCGGTAAGAAGGCTGCGTCTTTTCAGGCAGGAGACAAGGGACGGGAGAAAAAATGATTGGAGGAATCACTATGAAAATGCTGAAACAGCTGACTCTGGTTGCCGCTCTGGCTGCGACGATGGTCGCTTCCACCGCAATGGCGAAAGAATTCAAGTTCGCGACCGGTACCGAACCCACCACTATGGACCAGTCCAAGGGCAACTCCATCGCGGATAACGAAGTACAGCGTGCTCTGCAGGAAGGCCTTGTACGTCTGGTTGACAAGGAAGTGCTTCCGGGTCTGGCTGAGAGCTGGGAAGTTTCCGAAGATGGTCTTACCTACACATTCCACATCCGTGAAGGCCTGAAGTGGTCCGACGGCCAGGATCTTACCGTAGATGATATCGTATACGGCTTCAAGAGACTGGTAGATCCGGAAACCGCTTCCCCTTACGGCTGGATTGCCGGTTCCGATGCTGCTCATATCCTGAACGCTGACGGCGTTCTGGCCGGCGAAATCCCGGTAGACGAGCTGGGCGTTGCCAAGGTTGACGATTCTACCATGACCGTAACCGTGGATACCCCCGTTCCTTACCTGATCTCCCTGATGGGCTCCTGCACCGAGTTCAGCCCGGTTCGTGCGGACTATGTAGAACAGTACGGCACCGACTTCGCGGCAACCGCCGAGAAGAACGTTTATTCCGGTCCCTTCGTTCTGGAAAGCTCCGAAAACCAGGAACTGCACTATGCAAAGAACCCCAACTACTGGAATGCGGATGCTGTAAACTTTGATACTGTTATCCAGTACATCGTATCTGATGATTCTACCCGTGTTGCCATGTATGATTCCGGCGACATCGACTATGTAGCCATCCCCAACGAGCAGGTTCCGCTGTACGAAGGACAGGATCAGTCTTACCAGAACGGTAACGATGACTATCTGTACATCAACAGCCAGTGCGAAACCCAGCCTCTGCTGCAGGATCCGAACTTCCGTCTGGCTCTGAACTATGGCATCAGCCGTACCGAGTACATCTCCCTGGCTACCAACGATATGTACGATCCCGGCTGCACCTTCGTTCTGCCCATGCTTTCCGGCGTTCGCGGCGCTACCTACGGCGAAGAATATGCTGACGTTCTGAATGCGTTCCCTGTAGACGGCGATCCTGAAAAGGCTGCGGAATATCTGGCAGCTGCCGGCGTGGAAGATCCTTCCAGCGTATCCGTAGAAATCGTTATCACCGATGCTGAATCCGAGAAGCTGATCGCTGAAGTTATCCAGCAGCAGTGGCAGACCAACCTGGGCATCAACGTCAACATTCGTCAGGTTACCTATTCCCAGAAGTACGGCGAAGTCCTTCCTTCCGGCGACTATGAAATCTGCTACGGCGGATGGGGCCCCGACTATGACGATCCCAACACCTATCTGGCTCTGTTCAACGGCAACAGCCCTTACAACTATTCCAACTACAAGAACGATGAGTTCGATGGTCTGATGGCTCAGGCTACTGTTGAACAGGATCCCGTAGCCCGTATGGACATCCTGGCTCAGTGCGAAAACATCCTGCTGTCCGAAGGCGCCATGGTTCCGCTGCAGTATCGTACTGTACATTATCTGCTGAACGAGAACGTTTCCGGTATCTACTTCACCGTTGGTGCCGTAAACTTTGACTGGCCTTTCGGCGACATCGCAGAATAATCCTGACTGCTTCAGAATCTGAAGTGAAAATGCTCTAAATGGAGAGGGAATCCGGTGAGCGGCATTTGGCCCCTCACCGGGTTCTTTTCTTTTCAACAGGTCAGGAAACTGCCGGTTCCCGTTCGGGGGACGGGGCAGCTGCAACCGGAGGAGAGAGAATGTCGAAATATATTGTGAAGCGTGTAATCGCTGCTGTGCTGACTTTGCTGGTGCTGATTACAGTGGTGTTCTTCCTGGTACGTCTGATGCCGGGTGAACCATTTACCAGTGAGAAACTGAATCCCATTGTCAAGGAAAACCTGATCAAGTATTACGGCTTTGACAAGCCGCTGGTTGTACAGTACTTCCAGTATCTGGGCAACCTGCTGAAGGGTGACATGGGGTATTCCATGAAGTATACAAACAAAACCGTGAACTATATCATCGGTTCCACTTTCCCGTTCTCGGCGGATCTGGGTATCCGTGCCCTGATCATCGCCATGGTTTTCGGCATGCTGCTGGGGGTGGTGGCCGCCTTGAACCGCGGGACGAAGCTGGATGTCTTCTGCGTCATCCTGGCCATTATCGGAACCAGTATCCCGGACTTTATCATGGGGGCTGCCCTGCAGTATATCTTCGGGCTGAAGCTGAAAATTCTGCCGGTGGCCAAGTGGAGCGGCTTTAAGTATACCATCCTGCCTTCCTGTGCCCTGGCCTTTTATACAATGGCCTCGGTTTCGAGGACCATGCGCGCCTCCATGCTGGAGGTGGTGCAGCAGGATTATATCAAAACCGCCCGCGCGAAAGGGCTTTCGAACTTCCGAATTACCTGGAAGCACCAGATCCGGAATGCCATCATGCCCGTCATTACCATCATGGGGCCTACGGTGGCGGCCGTTCTGACCGGTACCTTCGTTATTGAGTCCATGTACGCAATTCCCGGCATGGGCAAGTATTATGTAGATTCGACCAACGACAACGACTATTCCATGATCCTGGGGATGACGGTCTTTTACGGAGCATTCCTGATCTTCTGCAACCTGGTGGTGGATATTCTGTACGGCATCGTGGATCCACGTGTCCGGATCGGGAAGTAGGTGAGAAGAATGGCAAAGAAAAATATCCGTTTT
>CACZQT010000073.1 GCA_902783295.1 uncultured Lachnospiraceae bacterium | reverse complement strand
TGAAGCTGCTGCATGAGCCGGAGAAGTTCAACGAGAGCTTCAAGGTGTTCTACCGGGCCATGGGCACGGAAGATACCTACTGGGAAGCTTTTGACAAGGATGACAAGTACCTGGCGGACAAGAACCTGAACATCACCCGGGAAACCTTCCCCGGCGGACATGACTGGACGGTGTGGCGGCGCTGCATCCGCTCCTTCCTGCCCAGGATCTTCAGATAAGCACAGGCGCAGAAAAAGCCCGGAGCCGAGTGGCTCCGGGCTTTGTGCTGTTCAGGTTAACCGTTGTTGTCGGGCTTGTCCGTGGTGATGTAGATGACCTGGGGCGTGGGAAGCGCGGCGGGATCGGGCGTCACATAGACCAGGATCGGGGTAGGTGTCGGCTGAAGCGACGGATCCACGGTGACGTAGACGATCTCCGGCGTGGGTTCCGGCGTGGAGATGATGTTGATCACATCGGAGCCGGATTCAGAGGCCGCGGCGGGATGGGTATCAATCTCCGACTCGTAGGAATAAGGATCTTCCAGCAGGATTACATGGTCCGTGTTGAGCAGATCGGAACGGATGTAACCCAGGGTGCCGTTGGCCAGCTTGACAGCGTACCAGATTTCACCGGAGCTGTTCTTGACCCGGGCGGAAGCGCTGAATTCCGTTCCCGCGGATTTGATGGTCATGACCCGGGTGGCCTGGGTGCTGGGCTGGGAGCGGACGTTGACCTGTTTGATGGCGGTGTAGCACCAGCCTTCCGCGGGGATGGATTCGATCAGGGTTTCCGCCTGCCGGACCACAACGCGCGTCCTGGTCCGCCTGTGCGGCGGGTTGACTTCCCACCACGGCAGGTCAAAGGGCGAGGGGGCTTTGTCGGTTTTCTCTTCGGGAGCGGAAATGACCTCCGGCACGGTGCTGCCTTCTTCGGAGGACTCTCCGCCGTCCGATTCGGCAAAGGCAGGCAGGACAGCCGCAGCAATGACCAGCGCAAGGATGATCAGGAACAGCCGTGAAAGAACAGATTTCATATTCACCGTCTCCTATCCGGATTATATACAATATACAAGACTCACCCTATATTGTATGTCCCGGCAATACCGCTGTCAACCGCCACATGTGGTGGCATAAGGGTTTTCGGGCACATATATCAGGCGGACAGGCGCCGGATGTGCTCAGAAGGTGACGGTCCGGGGAGCTCCGCTGAAGGAGGAGAAGGTGGCAGTGGCGTCCTTGAAATACAGCACTTCCGTGTTGTCATCCTCGGCGGAATACATGGCCTGCAGGGCAGGATACTGATCCAGCATGTACTTCTTTGCCTCGATCCGGTCATCCCGGACCAGGGTGCCGGCGACGCGCAGCCAGGTGCCGTCCGCGAAGGCGCAGATTTCCGCCTTGGGGTTTGCCTGGATCTGCTTCGATACAGCCTTGATCTTGCCGGTCTGGATGTACAGCTTGCCTTCGAAGAGGGCGACGGTGCCGAAGGGACGGACCCGGGGCTGTACGCCTTCCACGGTAGCCAGGTAATATGTTCCGCACTTTTTCAGGAATTCATAGACTTCGTTCATGATGATGCCTCCTGTAAAGATCATTTTGATATTCCTATTATATCCGGAGACGCCGGACGGAACAAGTGGAAGGCTGCGGGCGGAAGAAAAATAAAAAGCTCCGGGAAGATCCCGGAGCCTGGACAGGAGAGGTCAATATTTTTCGATGCGGATGCCGCCGGAGGTGGTGCTGACACGCAGGCGGGCATTGCCGTCACCGAAGACGTACTTGCCCTCACCTTTTACCGCCATGGGCAGGGTGGTGCGGAGCTTTTTGGGACTCGCATCGAGATCAAGGGTGAAGCCGGTGGTTTCGGTCAGTTTCAGGTTCACGTCACCGGAGGTGGTATCAGCGTTCAGATCCGTAAAGGAAGCCAGTGTGGCGGTAATGTCACCGCTGGTGGAGGAGAAATCAGCCTTTTCGACATCCTGGAGATCCGGAGTGATGCTGCCGGAGGTGGAATCGAGGCGGATGTTTCCGACGCTGCCGGCGGCAGTCACGAGGATGGAACCGGAAGTGGATCCCACATCAACCTTCTTTGCATTGCCCAGGGTGAGGCCGATGGCACCGGAGGTGGAAGAGACGTTGACGGAATCCAGGTCGAGGCGCTGCTGAATGGTTATGTCGCCGGAGGTGGAGCCCGCGGTCAGCTTCTTCGCGGAGGTGTACACATTCAGATCGCCGGAGGTGGTATCAAACACGATTTCGTCCGCCAGAAGGTTGTCGGTGCTGATATCGGCGGAGGTGGCGGAGATTTCGGCTTTTTTGAGGGTGGTTCCCCTGGGCAGGGAGACGGTCAGCGTCTTGTCCAGGCCGAAAGTGAGGGTGACGCCATCCTTGATATAGCGGATCCGGAGGGTTTTGCCGTCCAGCCACCAGCGGAGCTTGTGCTCTTCGGCCAGCGGCTTGGGAGAAGTTTCAGACACGGTGACGCCGGAACCGGTATGATATTCAATATTGATTTGGCCGGCGGTCCAGTCGATATCCAGGTTTTCCACGGGATCGGAAATCTCCGCGTTTCCGGCGGTATATTTATCCGCATTGGCATAGGAGAAACCGGTGATGTGGCCGAAGAGCTTCCAGGAACCGGAACCACCCAGTACAATGACGATGACAAGCAGGACAATGATCAGCAGTTTGGAACGATTCACGGATTATTCGCCTCTTTTCTCTCTGATGGCGGAAACCAGCAGCCAGGCACCGGCACCGCAAAGCACGAACATAATGATGGAGGAAATAAAACTCTTGGAGTGCAGGGTGATCATGTTCATCATATTGGCGAACAGGATCAGGTCCACCGACAGGACGGCCAGCGGGCGGCTGAAGCTGCCGAGCATATCCTTTATGGGCCGGGCATTGATCACAAATGGCAGGAACACCACCGAGAACCCGAACAGGACGGCGGAAGCCACCATGAAGAACCAGTTGCCGTGGGTGTAGAAGTTGCAGACCGCCAGCAGTACCAGCAGGGTGACCGTGAAGGCGCAGAAGGTCCAGAAGAGCTTATCGCGCGTTACGTTCAGCGGTACGATGACCAGGGAAGCGCATACCGCAAGGCCGGCAAGCACCACATAGAACCAGTCCAGCGCATGGCCGGTGGTCAGGTTGACGATCAGGCAGATGACGATCGGGATCATAAACAGGCCGGAGACCGTGGAGCCGACGGTGGCACTGCGGCGCCTGAACTGCTTTGCCTGGTGCTCGATTACCTGCTCTTTTTCCTCCCGCAGGTCATCCTCGATTTCGCTTTTCTTCAGCTGCTCCAGCAGTGCGGAGCATTCCGGGCATTCCCGCAGATGCTCCTCAATGATTTCGCGGCTCCGCTCGCTGCAGACGTCGTCTGCGTACAGCGGGAGCAGATCGCGGATTACTTCGCAATGTTTATCCATTATCATTCATCCTTTCCTATGACAGCAAGCCATATTTATTCAGACATCTTCTCCTGCAATTTCAACCGGGCACGATGATATGTGACCCGGGCCCAGTTTTCTGTCTTTCCGAAGATGGTACCGATCTGACTGAAGGACAGTTCACCGAAGACCCGCAGCTCGAAGACTTCCCGGTAGGGTTCATCCATGGTATGGAGCGCCGCGTGGATGCGGAAGGAGGAATCCTTGTCCGTGATCTGCTGCTCGATGCTCTTGCCGGAGGCGGGAAGCTCTTCCGGGATCGGGGCGGTCTTGCTCTTGCGCCGCGTCTCATCCACGAAGCAGTTCTTCGCGATGGCGCACAGCCAGGTCATCTCGTCCGATTCATTCCGGAAGGAGGCGGATTTGGAGAAGGCGCGGAAGAAGGCTTCCTGGGTGATTTCCTCAGAAGTGTGCCGGTCGCCGGAAAGCGTCATGACATAGGAGAAAACCCGCATGTAATAAGTGTTGTAAAGCCGCTCGCACGTTTCGCTGTTCACACATCATCACCTCCTTTCCCGGCTCAGTACATGGGTTAGACGGAGTAAGCCGGATTTCGTTACAGAAAAAAATAAAAAATTTTTTCGCCTTTGCCGGCGAGGATGAATGCTGTTGTTCCGGCTGGCCGGAACAGCTTTATTTTACCGCGTGAACGGTTCCGCGTCCACCGGTCGGGGTGCTTTCCCGGCCCGGCTGAATGTTTTTTTGCTGAGCGGCGCCGGAGAGTGACCTGAATCCGGTGCTTTTATTCGTCTATTAACAGGACGGATTGTATGAATCTGTCTTTGCGATCGGGGGAAGGTATGATATGATAGGAGAAACGCGCCGGGGAAGCCGGCACAGCGAAGAAAACAGAGGAGGCAGTACGATGGACAGGACAATTCACATGGGACGGCGGTGCCGGTGCGTGATCTTTATCCTGGCCGCGATGCTGTTTCTGTTGATTGCGGGTTCCGCCGCGGCGGAGGAACGGCATACCGCCGTTATCCACTGTGACGGCGGCGGCTTTGTGGGCAACGCGAAGTCCGGCAAAAAGGGAACGGTTACGGTCAAGCCGGGAACCGAGGTCGAGGCGCAGAACGGAGACCGGTGGACGATTGCGGAGCTGGTGAAGCTGCCGGATTTCCGGCTGGAGCGTGCCGCGATGCGCTTTGACGTGATCTCTGTGAACGGACTGGCGCTGCGTTACGCGCTGACCTGCGGTGCAATCCGGTCGGCGTCGCAGACGGTGCGGACGGGAAAGAACCTGTGGGATGTGACCGAACCGATCGCGGCCTGGATGGAAAAGCCGAAG
>CACZQT010000072.1 GCA_902783295.1 uncultured Lachnospiraceae bacterium | reverse complement strand
CAGGATTCTTTACGGACATGTGCTGCGAAACGCATTTGTTCCGACGCTGATGCTTTTTTCCGTGAACCTTTCCTATCTGATCGGCGGAACTCTGGTGGTAGAGCAGGTGTTCGGTATCCGTGGGGTGGGAAAACTGCTGTTCGAAGCGATCTCCAACCGGGATTTCCCGTTGGTGCAGGCGGTGGCTCTCTACTGTGCGGTGTTCGTGGTTGTCATCAGTTTCCTGACGGATCTGATCGCACACAAAGCGGATCCACGGACGGAGGCCTGATATGCAAGAGAAAAGAAAACAGAAAAAAACACTATGGCTTGGGCTGGGCATGCTGGCCCTGCTGCTGGCAGCGGCTCTGCTGCGGCCGCTGATCTGGCCGGTGGACCCGCTGGCACAGGATCTGATCAATTTCCTGAAAGCACCAGGTACCCCCGGGCATCCGCTGGGAACGGATCAGCTGGGACGTGATATTCTGGCCCGTCTTCTGGCGGCCGGCCGCACGGATCTTCTGATTATGGCGGCGGCAGAGGTGATCCCTTTTGCCGCGGGTATCTTCCTGGGAATGGCTTCCGGCTATTTCGGAGGCCGGGTCGAGTGGGTGATTACGCTTGTTACGGACACCTTTATTGCTTTCCCTTATTACCTGCTGATTATCGTGGTGGCCTTTGTTACGGGGGCCGGAATGAAGGGCATTTTTATCACTTTTATGCTGGTGGGCTGGCTGCTTTACGCCAGGGTTGCCAAAGGAGTGACTGCCTCCCTGAGGAACAGCGAATGGGTGCAGTCTGCGAAGGTCATGGGCTATCCGGATCTGAGGATCCTGCTGACGCAGGTACTCCCGAACGTCCTGCCGCAGGCTGTGGTAGTGCTGATGACGGATATGGCCGGACTGCTGGTGATTATTGTCACCCTGGGCTATCTGGGCATCGGCATTTCTCCGCCTGTGCCGGACTGGGGGACAATGATTGCGGAAGGACAGGGCTTTATGACCACGGCCTGGTGGCTTTCCGTGCTTCCCGGACTGATGGTGGTTTATACCGGCATTTCCCTTTCTCTGATCGGGGACGGCCTGGCTGACCGCTGGAGATAGGAGGCGGCGCGTATGCAGGATGTAAGAAATACAAAGAAAGATATCTGCCTGGTGGAAGGGCTGGAGATCAGGAATGCCTTCGGTACGA
Organism: uncultured Lachnospiraceae bacterium; assembly: GCA_902783295.1. Lineage (GTDB taxonomy): Bacteria > Bacillota > Clostridia > Lachnospirales > Lachnospiraceae > UBA3305. Next base: position 1,325 of record CACZQT010000072.1, on the reverse strand, counting down.
CGCTGGTGCAGGACGTGTCTTTCCGCCTGGCTCCCGGTGAAACGCTGGGGCTGGTAGGAGAGTCCGGCTCCGGAAAAACACTGACCTGCAAAAGCCTGGTCGGCCTGCTTCCGGATGGAATCAAGGCGTCGGCGAAGCGGAAGGAGATCACGGAAAATACAGCTATGATCTTCCAGAACCCGATAAGTTCCCTGGATCCGCTCTGCACCGTGGTGCGGCAGCTGTGCGAGGTGATTGAGTACCGCCAGGGTGTTTCCGGAGTGGAGAGCAAAGAGCGGGCAATGGCATTGCTGTCGCGTCTGTCCCTTCCGGCGGAACTGGCAGAACGGGACCGCTATCCCCGGGAGCTTTCCGGCGGGCAGTGCCAGCGTATTCTGATTGCCATGGCCCTGGCCTGCCGCCCCGAACTGCTGCTGTGCGATGAACCTACGACCGCTCTGGATGTCACGGTACAGAAACAGACGGTAGAACTGATCCGTTCCCTGCAGAGAGAACTGGGGTTCGGGATGATTTTTGTGACGCACAATCTGGCGGTGGCATCACAGCTGTGTGAACGTCTGGCTGTCATGCAGAACGGAAGGATTATCGAAGAAGGAAGCCGGACGGAAGTGCTGCGGAATCCGAAACAGGAATATACACAAAAGCTGATTGCGGCTATACTGTGAGAAGACTCGACACACATAGAGGATATGATGGACAATATATTATCTCTTCAACATATAACAGCTTCCTACGGCAGCAAAACCGTGCTTCAGGATATCAGCCTGGTGCTTCCACGCCACCGTATTGTCGGGCTGGTAGGTGAATCCGGCTCCGGAAAATCCACCGTAGCCCGGGTGGTTACGGGGCTGCTGCCCCTGGATTCGGGTGTAATTCTTTTTAACGGGAAGCCTTTGGGGACAGATCGTCCGCGGGAAACGAGGCAGAAGATTCAGATGGTATTCCAGAATCCGGAAGGATCTCTGAATCCGAAATGGACAGTCGGGAGATCCGTCGCGGACGGAATCCGGTTTCATGGACTGGGAGATAAGGCGCAGGCTCTGCAGAAAACAAAGGAACTGCTGTCCCGCATGGAGCTCCCGGAGGGGAGTGAGAAGCGGCTGCCGTCCTCTTTTTCCGGAGGGCAGAAGCAGCGGATCGCCCTGGCCAGGGCTCTGGCGGTAGAGCCGGAGCTTCTGGTTGCGGATGAGCCTACGTCGGCACTGGATGTTTCCGTTCAGAGGACCATGCTGGACCTTATCCTGAAACTGAAAGAGGAAGCAGCGCTTTCTGTGCTTTTCATCTCGCATGACCTGGGCGTGATCCGCTGCATCTGTGATCATGTG
>CACZQT010000071.1 GCA_902783295.1 uncultured Lachnospiraceae bacterium | reverse complement strand
TGATCATAAATTGTGCATTTCGCGCCGAATGGTTTCCGTGTTCAACGAAATCTTCTGGTCCCTGTGTCAGAATCGGTTCCGGAAGGTACGCTGATCCTGCAATCTTTCGAGGATGAGCCTCCTGCCTTCATGAACAGGCGCCCGGGGATTCCCGTTCCTTCTATGATACCCAATTCGATACAAACTGGCATACTGGGCATTTGTATAACAAATGCGATTTTCGCCTGGCTGTCCCTCCGGACCAATCCGCGAATTCTGCTTGTTGGGGACAGCCCCAAACCCCTATATGATTATGAGCGCTGACTATATGGACATCCGCCGGGAAGGACAGCAGATCGGCGAGACTCTCGGAAAACAAGGTGAACAGAATCGCATCGCCCGGAAAATGCTGAATCGTGGTGATGACGAAGCTTCTGTCATGGAAGTCACCGGCCTCACCCAGGAGCAGATCGATGTGCTCCTCGGGAGAAAGTAGGAAACTACCTAACAAGGCTTCGCTATAGCTGTTTATCTTTCGCTACTCATCCGTTTTACACTGTTTTTCAAAGGCACCCCCGGATCCGTCGGTATTCGGCGAATCCGGGGGTGTCTGTTTTTATGCGGCTTACGCTATCCACTGATCGAAGTTTCTGATAAGCTGCGCTACTTCTGCTCTCGTCGCGGTTTTCCGCGGAGCGAGGGTGCCGTCGCCCATGCCGTTGATCAGACCCTTGCCGGTTGCCCAGGTCATCGGGACTTTTGCGTAGTCCGCTACCTGATCCGCGTCAGAGAATCCGCGGAAGCGGCTCCCGTCTGCGGCGGTGACATCCTTTCCGGAGAATTGCGCGTACCGGTACAGGATGGCGGCCATCTGCTCACGGGTCACCGGATCCTCAGGGCCGAAGTGTTCCGGATCATAACCGGTGACGATGCCGTTTTCCGATGCCCACCGAACCCCGGCGCTGTACCACTGTCCCGAAGATATAAAAACCAGAATTATTCCTCATTGGAAATGAGGGCGCTTTCTCAAAGAAATGTCGTTACAAAACCCTGTAACGGTTGATGATGGCCGCGGTCTGGCAGCGGGTGGCTATGGCGGAAGGAAGAAGACGTCCGCCGTCCCCCCTCAGGATCCCCTGGGCTACTGCCCATTTTATAGCCGGAACAGCCCAATCTGCCACCTGAGCTGTGTCACTGAACACATTCAGGTCTGCTTCGCTTTGAGGTGTATTGCAGTTCCGGTAGAGCAAAGCCGCCAGTTCCTGCCTGCTTACCGGGTCATCCGGGCGGAACCTTCCGCCGTCTCCCTGGGCGATCCCGTTTTGGGCAGCCCACAATAAAGCGCCGGAGTACCAGCTGTCAACGGATACATCGGAAAAAGGTAGAACTCCGCTGACTTGCGGTGATCCTGCCATACGATAGAGAATTGTGACGATCATGGCCCGGCTTGTGAAGGCTCCCGGCTCGAAGAACCCTCCATTGCCCTGCATCAGTCCCAGACGATAGAGGTCGGAAACATCCTGATAATACCAGCTGTTTTCCGCCACATCCCGATAAGGGCTGGTATTCTCTTCACCCAGCACGATCTCGGTGACATTTTTGACCCATAAGGAAATCGTGTTTTCCACCACCAGCCTGAGAGGTCCGAACTCATTCGTACCATCATAACCTGCGCTGGATTTATCCGGTACCAACGGTGAACCGTCCACGGCCCATGCCAGCAGTACATCCCGATGCTGCCCCGGCTGGTAGAACGAATTGACACCCTGATAGACTGTGTCTACATTGATAGTCTTAACCATACCGTCTGCTGCCTTGATCTTGATCTGCGTAGGTGATGCCAGGCCTGGTGCCAGATACTCTTTGACCAGCGCACTCAGGGGCATTCCCTCAAAGGCAAAGCGGCCGCCCGAGGCTGCGAAATACTGGCGAATACGCTGCTGAACTGCTTCCAGCTCTGCAAGGCTGAGTTCATGAATCCCATCAGCTTCCGTTCCGGATATAGTGAGCCTGAAACCGGCCAGATCCCCCTGGTGGGTCCAGTCACCGCTTTGATCCGGTTCGCTGTCTTCTACAGGCAGCACGCTGTCCCTGCTGTACACATAACCGTTGGCATCGCCGACAACGACAGCGGCAAGCCATTTTGCGCAATTAGGCGCATTAAACTCAGAGGAGGATGTCTGACCCACAATCAGCCGCAGCGGGCCGCCAAGATTGTCACAGTCCTCATCGTATCCGTCTGCAGCGGTGAAAGTTTTGTACACCGATTCGCTGCCAGTCGGCCCTACCATGGCTTTGCCGTCTGAAGCAAACGCGATCAGAGGCGGCAGGCCGCCTTCTTCCAAAACTCCGCCTTTGGCTGTGTACCGCCCGTATTTGCCGGAACGCAGGTCGCCCAGATTCAAATAGATACAATAACCGTCTTTAGCAATCAGCTGAACCGG
>CACZQT010000070.1 GCA_902783295.1 uncultured Lachnospiraceae bacterium | reverse complement strand
TTTTTGACGCGGCGGAAAAGGACGGGAACGCGCTGGTTCTGGAGGAGTTTATTCCCGGAGATACCCTTTTCAGTCTCCTGGAGGCAGGTCCGCTTCAGGAAACAGATGTCGCGAATATTTGCCGTCAGCTGGGAGCTGCCCTTTATACACTGCACGGACTGGGACTGGTACACAGGGATATCAAGCCGGAAAACATTCTCCTGCAGGGAGAAGACGTGTGGCTGATCGATTTCAATGCAGCCAGATTTTATACGGCAGAGAAAGGAAACGATACACAGGTACTGGGGACAATCGGATATGCATCTCCGGAGCAGTACGGCTTTTCCCAGACGGATGGCAGAACGGATATATATTCCCTGGGAGTTCTGATCAACCAGATGCTGACGCAGGAGCATCCGTCCGTAGTACTGGCGCCGGGGCGGTGGGGGAAAATAGTGCGGCGGTGTACGATGACGAATCCGGCGCAGAGATATCAGAGCATACAGGATTTTCTGGATGCGCTGCCGACTCCGAGATAAAAAAATGAAGGAGTCAGGGGAGAAGAATGAGTAGAATCAGGGCTTTCATCTGGTAAGTAGTGAGGGAAAGGATGAATCAGGGGAAAATGAAGGAGGAATCTTTGCAGGAGATCATGCCGGACAAACAAACGGGAGTATGCAGCCATTGCGGGCGGCCGCTTCCTCTGGAAGCAGCGTTCTGCCCATGGTGCGAGACCAGTCAGAATGAGCCGCAGGAGATTACCCTGTCGCGGATTTCCCGGCGGAAAGGTACAGGTATAGGGCTGCTGTTGCTGCTGGCCTGCATTTTCGCAGCAGGTGTCATCTACTGGTACAGAATATCACCTCGGGACTACCGCGGAGGAGTTTCTGTGGTTTATACACTGAAGGGGCAGAAGTGCAGGCTGATATTGTCTTTCAACAAGGAACTGAAGGGGGAGGAAGAAAAACTGGCAGCCTATAAGGACGAACTGCCGGAAGGCAATCAGGCAGCCGTTTATTCCAGACTGTTCCTGCGGACAGACTCAGGGAATGACCTGAGGGAGGAATTTACAGAGAATATTAAAGAATTCAAGGTAACAACGGTGCCCCGGGACGGAGCTGTTTCTATGCGGACGATGGAATCGGAACTGCGAAAGGAAGAAACCGGCCAGATCGGGGAGACACATGTTGTCTACGGCCCGGAAAACGGAACGAATGATATCTGCTGGGATCTGACGATGAAAAACGGAGATACCATTCATTTGGAGCATACCATGACCTGTGAACTGATGCCGGATATGGAGGTGCATTACGAAGATACACCGTTGAATACGATGGCAGATATTGAGGCGGTCCTTGAGGAAGTAATGGAGAATGCTGTGCCTAAGACAGTTCCGGTGTTGTATCTGCCGCCGATAGAATACGAGGGTGAATTGACACTGGATCGATGTACTGCCAAGTTTATTGGAAGTACGGAGGGAGAAAAGCGAACGACCTTTACAGGAACCGTGACGGTAAAAACAAGGTCGCCGATCCTGACGGATCTGAACAATATTTCTTTCGAAGGACACGGAGGCATCGGACTTGCAGCCGAAGAAGGCGTCATAGTGACGGACTGCAGTTTCCGCGGCTATGATATCGCTGCAGATGCCAGGGACGGTTCCTGGATTATTCTGGAAAGCTGCCAGTTCGAGGGGAATGGAACAGGTTTCCGCTTTGCCTCCGGCCATGCCACTTGCTCTAGTCCCTGGTATTACGGACTTCGGTTTGTCGGAAATGACGTGGGAATAGAGATCCGCCAGGTGCCCAGAAATACTCCGCTGGAATTGGTTGACTGCGTGTTTGAGAACAATGGAACAGATGTGGTGGATCCGGACGGTTTGGTCAGCGGATATTAAAACCTTTCAAGAGGAGGATGACAATATGAAGAGATCCGGATGGCTTGCGTCATTGGCTGTACTTCTTGCATTGACAATGTCAGCCTGCACCGGCAGTAAATCGGCTGATACTACGACTGCAGCGCCGACAACGGAAGCCGCTGAGACAACGGCGGCGGGGATGACAGAAGAAAGCACTGCAGGCATAGCTGAAACGCAGGAGGAAATTACAGAGGCGGAGACCACAGAAGAGGAAACTTCGGAAGAGGAAACCACGGAAGCAGAGCCTGAAATGGTTTATTGCCGGATGCCGGCTCTTTTGACCAGCATCGGGCGAAGCGGTGATGTGGAGATCGTGAAATCTCTTTGCAAAAAAGCCGGTTTGAGAGTATCGACAAATCCGGCTGTTACGGCGGAAAAACTGCCTGCTGACTGCAAGACATTGATATTGGCGGTGGGTGGTCTTTCTCATGGGCTGAAGGCAGTTGGAACCGACGCAGAGCAGGAACTGGCGCGGGCGGAAGCCCTTCTGGCAAAGGCGAAAGAGCAGGGGACGGTGATTCTTGCAATGTTTACCGGCGGTTCAGCGAGACGCGGAAGCCTGACGGATTTCCTGATCGTGCCCTGCTTTACAGCCGCAGACGAGGCTGTGGTGGTGTCCGAGGGAGATCAGGATGGCCTGATCCGGGGTATTCTGGAGGAGAACCGCATCTTCGGCATTTATGTGGAAAAGGCAGCGGACGCAGCTGCAGTTCTGGCTGAAATCTTTACAGATATGCCTGAAGAAACGACAGAGGCAGCGGAAACGCCGGAAGAGGACAGTGAGCCGGCAGCAGAAA
>CACZQT010000069.1 GCA_902783295.1 uncultured Lachnospiraceae bacterium | reverse complement strand
TCTGGGCGGAAAACACATCAGAAACTGACAAAGGGAGATAGACACGGGGACAGTCCCTCTGTCCATTGGGACAGAGGGACTGTCCCCGTGTCTATGTCCGGCCGGACAGAGAGGCTGACCCCTTAGTATTACAGAAGCAGTTCATGAAGACAAAACTCTTTCTTTCTGATATACTGTCCGGTGTATCGGAAAGGAGTTCTCTATGTTTCGCATGTGGGTAAAAGAATGGAAAAACAATCATATGCTGCGTGATACCGTGATCCTGCAGCCGGGCGAAGAAAACCGCACGCGAAAGGTGCTTTCCGCCCTGGAAAAGGCCTGCACGGAATTTGACCTGCAGCCTCCCATCTGGCTGGACAAAAATATCCGGGATTTTCAGCGGCACGCCAAAACCCGTTTTTCAAAAGATTCGTTTATCGAAGACATCTCTTTTGATTTTCTGGAAATCCAGATGCTGGAAGAAGACTGAAAAAAATTCCGTATGAGGAGACACGGGGACAGTCCCTCTGTCCCAATGGACAGAGGGACTGTCCCCGTGTCTCCCCGTGTCTCCGTTATTCTCTCAGATATTCCCCGAATATATACCCTGTCCGGCCGTCTTCCAGGCGTACCTCGCGCCATTCTCCGTTCGTCCCGGCCGACTGCAGAATTTCCACCCGGACACCGGCATCCAGTACATAATAGTCCTGCGAGCTGTCCGCCACAGGCCGCCTGCGGAACTTTACCCGGGTTGTGGTATAAGCGGTTCTGCCTTCGTTTTCTGCCGTGCTTTCCCCGGAAGCGGCTCCGTTTTCCGTTTTTTCCGGATCCGCTGCATCTGCTTTTCCGGAAACCCTGCGGCCGGTTCTTCCTGTCATCTGCGCTTCCTTCTCCCGAAGCAGTGCGTTGACATATGCATTCAGCGCAGAATCCGACTGTCTGGCGTTTTCAAAGCCTTCCTCGATCCGGCCGGCCAGGATATGTATGCCGGAACTTCCCACTGCATCCGCCGTCTTGTTCAGAAGCTCCTGATCAAAATCCCGGCACGTCAGAAGCCGCAGATTTCCCTCTGCATCCGGCCTGACGTACACCGTTTCAAGTCCCGGTGCCGTGGTCTGAATACCGGGAAACTTCATTTCGTATCTGACAAAAACAAAGTATTCCCCTTCGCGCATTCCTTCCAGGGGATAACAGGCCAGGTTTTCCAGTGATTCCGCTGCGGAGGTATATCTTTTCACATCCTCCGGTATCTTTGATTTGTCTGCTGCTGCGTCCAGCATAATTTCCATCGTTTCGGCATCCCCTGCCATCAGCGCCCGATAATAGCTTTTTGCCAGAGCCTTTGCCATGTCTTCGGATTCCGGACGCATCTCCTCCGTATTTTCAGCTTTTTTCGTATTCTCAGTATTTGCTGCGGCTGCGGTTTGTTCCGTATTTCCAGCACCTTCCACCGTTTCTGTGGTTTCCGCACTTTCCGGGCTTCCGGTTTCCTCTGAAGTCTCCTCCTCGGGCGGAAGTTCACTGATCTGTACCGCCTGCTGCTGGTTTTCATCCGCAAAAACCAGGCCGGTACCTATAGTTGAACAAATGAGCACTGCTGCCGCAATCCAGAAATATTTCTTCATCCTCTCCGTCCTTTCAGGAGCCTTAGGCTCCTAAATCTATCTTAAAGAGCTGTTTTCAGAAGTCAAGATTATTTTATCTCAGTGGGAAAAGACTGCCACTTAGATAAAAGCCTCCGGCGGATCGCAGACGCGCACAGAGGAAGGTGCTTCGCACTGTGCGCGCCGCGGCAAGAACGCCGGCGGCGTTCTTGATCTTGGACGGACTCCCCCGAAGGATATTGCAAACATCCTGATTTCACGGTACAATGCTTTTATCTTGAATCATATCAGAACCGGCACAGTTCAACGTGCCATGAAAGGGGTAACCATGGATATGCATCCGGACAAATCCCCCGAAGCAGGCTGCCTGATCGACAAGCTGGCGGACGATTTTGCCTCCTCCTTTGCCCTCACCAGGGAGGATGGAAACCGGCTCCGGGATTTTATTCATTTTCTGGACCACCGTCACCAGGATCCGGGACTGGTATCCTACGGACTGCTGGTGCAGAGCAACCAGAAAGAGGACCTTGATGATTTCGCAGGCGTACTGGAGCAGATCCTGGCGCAGGCGGATTCTCTGAAAGAATATCAGCTGTACAGCGTCTCCGAAAGTAATGTTTCCAAAGTAGACTGGAAGCCTTACTCGGACTCTCATATCATCCTGGTGCTGAAAGATTGTACCACCTCCGGCTCGGTCCGGCCGATCCTGTCTGCCTTTGCGGAAATTCCCAAGGTGGTAAAGATTGTTTTTGCGCCGCCCAGGATTGTGAATGAACGTTTTTCCCGCAATCAGGAATTCATGCAGGATATCGTTCCCCGGAAAGTTCTGCTCCGGGAACTGGGACCTGCAGAGGTAAAGAACCGTGCCAGGCAGATGTTTCTGCGGGAATATAAACCTTCCGCAGAATTTCTGGAGGACCTGGGATATTACGTAGAAGCGGAATATCCCCGCCGGGATGTATCCTGTGCAGATTTTCTCCGGGAACTCTGGACACAAGTTGCCTGGGCCATCCAGGAAAAGACCGGCGTAGCCGCCTATCGGAACGGACGTGAACTGGAAGCTTCCCTGCTCCCGGAATCAACATATGCCGCAGAAAGAAAACGCAGGGCAGCAGCGAAAAGCCAGAGTTCTCCTGCGAAACCCGGCACAGAAGCCGGTGCGGAAAATCAGATGAACTCCACCGCAGAGGCCGGCGCCGAAGATCAGATAAACTCCGGTACAGAAGCCGGCACCGGGAATCCGGTGAAACCAGCCGCGGAGCCCGGTCCGGAAGAGGAGAAGGCTCTCCGGAAATCAGCGCCTCCCGCGCTTCCTTTGGATGGCTACCTGATCAACCGCCTTCATCTGCTGGACACCAGCCTGGCCGCCGGAAAACAGGCCGATATCCTGCAGGCGCTGAACGATGTACGGTATGAACTGGCCCGTTTCCCGGAGATCTGGCAGAAGGTTTCTGTCCGGGATGTCTGTTCTTATTATCGTAAACTCCATCCTTCGAAGAAAGAAAAACATTTTCTTTCACTCCTGCACATTTCCTCCCTTCCGGACAGCAGCCTCCTGGATTTCATAAGCAAGGCACAGCCCGCTGCCCCGGAGAAACCTGTTCCGGAAGCTTCACCCTCCGGCTGGTTTTCCTATATGGCGCAGCTTCTGGGAGATGAGGACTGGACAAAGACCGCTGTGCATTTTGTGAAAGAGTATTTCCGGACACCGAAGACGGACGGAACTCCTGCTGCAGAGCCGGCGGATGCTGTGCTGCTCCTGAGCGACGCTCTGGAAAAAGAAAAGAAAGACGATCGGTGATACAGTCAAAAACGTACCTGGAACATACTTGGCAATACAGTCAAAAAATATCGTCGGTATTATAATCAAAAACATACTATAAAGTATAAAAAGAGCAGGGGGAGTTTCATCCTCCTGCTCTTTTGTATGCTTTTCATCGATTGCTTCGCGTCGCTGCACAGGGTGCGCAGGAATCGCGGGCGCTCCTGAATTCTTCTTTCAGAATCCGGTTTATTTCTTCAGAACTTTTGTTCCGCCCATGTAAGGCCACAGAACCTCGGGGATGGTCACGGAACCGTCCGCCTGCAGATGGTTCTCCAGGAAGGCGATCAGCATGCGGGGCGGAGCCACTACGGTATTATTCAGGGTATGCGCAAAATATTTGCGTCCGTCCGGAGCCGTCACGCGGATGCGCAGACGCCTGGCCTGGGCATCACCCAGATTGGAGCAGCTTCCTACCTCAAAATACTTCTTCTGACGAGGAGACCATGCTTCTACGTCGACAGACTTCACCTTCAGATCCGCCAGGTCACCGGAGCAGCATTCCAATGTACGTACCGGAATCTCCATGGAGCGGAACAGATCCACCGTATTCTGCCACAGCTTGTCGAACCACATAGGGGAATCCTCAGGCTTGCAGATGACGATCATTTCCTGCTTTTCAAACTGATGAATGCGATAGACGCCGCGCTCTTCAATGCCGTGGGCGCCCTTTTCCTTCCGGAAGCAGGGAGAATAG
>CACZQT010000068.1 GCA_902783295.1 uncultured Lachnospiraceae bacterium | reverse complement strand
GGCGGCTAGAACCCGGCAGCCCCTCCGACACCGTCCTGCGGTGAGACAATATCGAGGACGCACCTTTAAACATGGTGAGCCAGTGAACCAGACTGCAATTCCTGCAGTACAGCAATTAGAGAGGTCTCCCAGTCATCAGAGATCGTCAGCAAGTTGTGGAACTCATTGAAAGGGCACTTTAAACATCAGTTTGCCGGTAACGAGAAAGGGACACAGCCACCCGGGCTGTGTCCCTTTCTCGTTCTGTCAGCAGCATCTATTCCCTCCGATACCCGTTCGGGTTCCGGCTCTGCCACCGCCAGGAGTCCTCGCACACCTCGCGGATTCCCAGTTCCGCTTTCCATCCCAGTTCTTCCGCAGCCTTGGTGGGATCCGCATAGCATGCGGCAATATCTCCCGGCCTGCGGGGAACGATCTGATAAGGCACCTCATGGCCGCAGGCTTCACTGTACGCCTTTACAATGTCCAGTACGCTGTAGCCCTGCCCGGTTCCCAGATTGTAGGTATAAACACCAGGTCCGTCTGCCTCCATTTTTTCAATGGCTTTTACATGGCCTTTCGCCAGATCCACCACGTGAATATAATCACGCACGCCGGTGCCGTCCGGGGTATCGTAATCATCCCCGAAAACCCGCAGATACGGAAGCTTTCCAACCGCCACCTGCGCTACATAAGGCACCAGATTGTTCGGAATCCCCTGAGGATCTTCCCCGATCCGGCCGCTCTTGTGTGCCCCGATCGGATTGAAATACCGCAGCAGGAAAATACTCCATTCAGGATCCGCCACCACAAAGTCGCGGAACATATCCTCCTGCATCAGCTTTGTCCGGCCGTACGGATTCGTCACATGCAGCGCAAAATCCTCCCGGATCGGTACACTGACCGGATCCCCGTACACCGTGGCCGAAGAGCTGAAAACCAGGTTTTTGCAGCCGTGCTTCCTCATAACATCACAGAGAATCAGCGTTCCGGTGATATTGTTCCAGTAGTATTCCAGAGGTTTTGCTACGGATTCTCCGACCGCTTTCAGCCCGGCGAAATGGATGACAGCGCTGATGTCTTCCTTATCAAATATTTCTTCTATCGCCGCGCGGTCCAGGAGATCCGCCCTGTAAAAAGTGAGCGTCTTCCCGGTTATTTCCTGCACGCGGCGCAGGGACTCTTCGCAGGAATTGCAAAGATTATCCACTACAACCACTTCATAGCCCGACTCCAGAAGCTCCACACAGGTGTGGCTTCCGATATACCCGGCGCCGCCGGTTACAAGTATTGCCATCTTTTTTCCTCCGTCGCTGTCTTCATAACTGCCGGAAAATGCACGGCCGGCAAATCATAGCGCTGCACCAGGACCGGTTCTTCCTAAACCACCTGGAAAATATAAAATTTCAGATAATCTGTTTCCGGAACATTCCACAGTATGGGATGATCCGGCGCCTGCTGCCTGGCTTCGATCTGCCTCAGTTCCACTCCGGCATCCCTGGCAGCGCTTTTCAGCATCTTTACAAACAAAGCATCCGGCATAAAATGCGAGCAGGAACAGGTAGCCAGATAGCCGCCGCGGGGCAGCAGCTTCATAGCCCGCAGATTGATCTCTTTATATCCCTTTTCCGCACTGTCCACCGTCTTCCTGGATTTTGTAAACGCCGGTGGATCCAGGATGATAAAGTCAAACGGTTTACCGCCCTTCTCCGCCAGTTCCGGCAGCAGTTCAAAAACATTTGCCTGACGGAATTCCATACGGTCTGCCAGCCCGTTCAGCTCCGCATGTTCTTTGGCCATCTCTACCGCCAGCTGGGAAATATCCACGCAAAGTACGTGTTCCGCACCGCCGGCAGCTGCATTCAGGCCAAATGAACCGGTATGCGTAAAGCAGTCCAGCACCCGTTTTCCCTTTGCCAGCCGGGCTACCGCCCGCCTGTTGTATTTCTGATCCAGGAAAAAGCCGGTTTTCTGTCCGTTCTCTACATCCACATGATAGCGGATCCCGTTTTCCACGATATCCGTCACGGTCCGGAGTGAAACAGGCGGCTCCTGCTGTGCATCCCCGGATTCCCCCTGCAGTCTCTCTTTCGGCTGCGCAGCCCCGGATTCCTCCAGCGGTTCTCCTCCCGGCTGAGCTGCTTCCTCCAGCGGAAACCAGCCCTTGCCCTGCGGCAGCCCCTCCAGTTCCCGGATGGCCACATCATTGCGTTCATAAATGCCGCGGATCTCCTGGCCGTCCTCCCGGAGGATTTTCACCAGCATCGGAAACAGCATAGGCTTCAGTCTTTCCATCCCGACCGAAAGCACCTGGGCTACGAGGATCTCTGAAAAGCGGTCCACTGTCAGCCCGGGGAATCCATCCGCCTCTCCGAAAATCACGCGGCAGCAGGTCAGCCCGCTTCCCGTTTCCGGCTGTTCTGAGAGCTTTCCGGAAACCGCAGGGATATAATCCTGTCCCATGACGGTTTTCCGGTATTCCCAGGCATATCTGAGCCGGCGTTCCCAGAAAGCCTCGTCAAAGCGGTCATTGGCATTCCTTGAAATCAGGCGTACACGGATCTTGGAACGGCTGCTGTAGAAGCCGGTTCCCAGATATTTTCCCTTTCCGCTCAGTACGTCGACCAGGCTCCCGTTTTCCGGTTCTTCCGACAAAGAAACAATCTCTTCACCGTAAACCCAGGGATGTCCTGTTTCCCAGAAACGTTCTCCTTTTCCTGTAATCACCGCTCTGGGCCATGGCCTGCTGTTCTCTTTCATCGAACTTCCCTCCTCGCAGATCTTACTCTACCCCATTTCCCCGGAAAAAGCAAGAAGGCAGCCGTTCCGGCTGCCTTACTATGCGATCGCGAGGGATATCTTATATGTTCCGGTTCCCGATCATCATATTGCTCAATACTTAAATCTGATCGCGAACCATGTCAACGTATACGTTGTAAACGCTCTCCTTAGCGCTGGACTCCATATACTCTGCAAAACGTTCCTTCAGTGTATGTGCAAAATTATATAACATAATGAATACCTCCTGTTGGTCAAATATTTTCAGCAGGGCAATTCAAAGCCTGTGGCCTTACCCTGAACAGCAGCTTAAAACGCCTTGATTTTACTGAATCATTTTCCCTCGCTGCGATTATGATATTAGCACCTGATGGAAAAGACTGCTAGTCAAATGTCTTGAAAAAATGGCCAGATCTTGCTAAAATGCAAAGGTACAGGAGGGAATTATGTATCCTTTATACAGTAAAGAAGAAAACGATTTTGAACTCTACCGGCGCAAAACCAGACATATCAGCCCACATCTGCATGCTTCCCTGGAACTGGTCCTGGTGCTGGAAGGTTCCGTGGAACTGGGAATCGGCTGCGACCTGTTCCATATGAACACCGGAGATCTGGCTCTGGTGTTTCCCAATCAGGTCCACCATTATCAGGCTTTTGAACCGGACAGCCATGTTGAATATCTGCTGGCAGCCCCGGCCTTGACCGGCAGTTTTATCAACCGGCTTCAAAGCGAAGTCCCGGAAAACCCCGTCATTCCGGCCAGGCATGTCCATTCAGATGTCATCTACGCACTTGAGTCTCTGACGGGACGTAGGAAAAAGGCGGAGTTCGACGATATCCTCCACGCGTCTTTCCTGCAGATCATTCTGGCCCGTACACTGCCGCTGCTGACCCTGCAGGAAAAAGGCAGCGGAGAAACTGAACTGGTAGACCGGATTGTGACGTATATCGCCGCACACTATATGGAAGAGGTAACCCTGACTTCCATGGCGCGGGATCTTTTCATTAGCCCGTTTGCCCTGTCCCGGATTTTTTCCGCTGCCTTTCATATGAATTTCAATCGTTATCTCAATCTTACCCGGCTGGAATACAGCAGGTATTTACTGGAAGAAACCGACAAGCCGGTAACGGATATCTGTCTGGAGGCCGGTTTTGGCAGCCAGCGGTCCTTCAACCGCGTCTTCCGGGAGGAACACCATATGACGCCGCTCCAGTACCGGCACTTCAGCCGCGGCGAAAAAGTCCGGCAGCCGTAATATCAGGCCAGGGGGCAGGGGAGACACGGGGACAGTCCCCTTGGCCTTCCCTGCCAAGGGGACTGTCCCCGTGTCTCCCCTGCCCCAACAACAGCTTTTTACTCATGCAGTCCCAGCTGCCAGAATGCTACAGCGCTCGCTGCGGCTACATTCAGAGAATCCACGCCGTGCGACATGGGAATCCGGATGGTATAATCTGCAGCAGCAATGGTTTCCGGATCCAGGCCGGGACCTTCACTTCCCAGTACCACAGCCAGCTTTTCTTCTTCATTCAATGCTTTGTCTGTTATGCTCACCGTATCGTGAGACAGGGCAAACGCAGCGATCCGGAAGCCCTGTTCTTTCAGCATGGGAATCCAGGGTTCCTGCAGAATGGTCCATGGAATCTGGAACACCGTTCCCATACTCACCCGGGCTGATCTTTTATAAAGCGGGTCCGTACATCCGGGCGTCAGCAGCACCGCTTCCATCCCCAGGGCTGCCGCAGAGCGGAAAACCGCTCCCAGATTGGTCGGGTTCATGACACGTTCCAGTACGGCAATCCTTCTCATTCCGCGGCACAGATCTATGGCCGAAGGCAGTTCTTTTCTTCGCATCAGGCAAAGTACGCCTCTTGCCAGATGATATCCGGTAATCTGCTCCAGTATTTCCTCCTCTGCCACATAGACAGGAAGGTCCGGATACTTTGCAAAGCGGGATATCAGGCCCCCGGCGCCGTTTTCATACTGTTTCCGCTCCAGCAGCAAAGACACCGGCTGACAGCCGGCGTCCAGTGCTCGTTCCGTTACCAGAGCGCTTTCCGCAACAAAAAGCCCTCCGTGCGGCTCGTAATAATGCCGCAGTTCATTTTCCGAAAGCCTGGCATATGCTTCCAGCTCCGGAGCACGAACCGAAGTAATCTCAATCATACAACAGCTCCTTTATGCCGACTTCCGCCGGGTCTGCCGGAGAAAGACGAGGATGATCAGCACCCAGGCTGCCGCCAGACCGCCCAGCAGGGCTTTTGCCGTTCCCGGCAGCGGTCCCAGGGCGGAACGGTCTCCGGATTCCGCCGCATTCTGACTGCCCAGCTGATCCAGCCGGTACAGAGAACGGATCTTTTCGAAAAGATCATCAAAATACGCGTCGTTGACCTTCTGCTTCCTGCGTACCGATTTGGTGGTTTCCTCAATCAGTGCGCCGGCTGCGTCACGCAGAGAAGCGGAGCCGTTGAAGACCGGAGTCACGAAGGTGTTCTCCGTATTGGCCATCAGCATCTGCGCAGCTTCAATCTTCACAGGATAGTGCGTAGTGTTGTCCTCTCCGCTTCGTTCCAGGTAGTCCAGGTAAACCGGGTCTTCCTGCGCCTTGCGGGTGACCGGTACATAGCCTTCGGTCTGTGAGTAGGCGATCTGCACCTCGTTGGTCAGCAGATACTGCGCAAACATCCAGGCAGCCTGGACCTCTCCGGAATCCGGCTTGTTGAAAATGCAGACCGACGGTCCCTGGGAAATCATCTGCGGATGCCCCACATCAAACTGGGGAATCGGCCGTACTGCGGTTTCAAACTCCACAATCTTATCAGCACTGATATCCGAAAGCGGTGCTTCGCTGCCCATCCAGGTAGCGCCTGCCGTGGAATCTATGGCAAAAACGCACTGGCCGGCATCCAGGAAATTCGCCGGGTAGCTGGAAATTTTAAACGTCGAAAACGCCCCCGATCTGGCATGTACCGCGATTTCCTTCAGAAGCTCCCGGGTCTTATCGTTAAACATCAGGATTTCTCCCTCGTCGGTAGAATACCCGGCTCCCAGCTGCTTCAGCATGGAAATCATCATGTTGTCGGTGGATTTATAGATCATGGGGATCATGACCTTCTGTCCGTTCAGAAGATAATTTCCGTCCTCTCCCTTTTGGGCTGCCGCTTCCGAAACCTCAAAAATATAATCCCAGGTCAGAATTTCCGGCACTTCATATCCCAGTTTCTCCACAAAGGTTTTATTGATGTACACTGCTTCTGTAGAGCGCATGTAGGGAAGAGCATACGTATGTTCCCCGATTATGCATTCCGAGAGGAATTCCGGCACCACCTCGTCCCGTGAGGGAGAATCAAAAGCCAGAGCGCTTCCGCCCAGACCGATCTCCGCATCGTCCATCAGGGCGTCCAGCGGAACCACGACATTCGAACCTGTCATATAAGTTGCGATATGGTCCGGATAGGAAATACATACATTCGGCGTGGTGCCGGTGGCGATATTGGTAATAACATCGTTGTAGATTTTCCCGTAATCCGTATACAGCCGAAGACCGACGGAAATGTTCGGATAAAGCGTCTCAAAATCCGCAATTGCCTGCTCATAAATCCGCACCTGGTTTTTATTGGTATCATTCTTAGCCCAGAAAGTGATTTCATACTGTTTGCCGCTGTTATAGGAGGTCGGCAGGGTAAACTCCTCCGACTGCTGTTTCCCATGGCAGCCTGTCAGCAGAGTTAGCAGAAGAACAAGTGCACCAAAGGTTATCCCGGTTCTGCCGAATATACCTTTTCTCCAGACTCTGTCAGGACCTGTCATCCAACGTAGAATGCCTGTCATCCCTTTGTCCCTCCCCTCGAAACTCCTGCCATGATCTTCTTGTGGAACACCAGGAACAGAATGATCAGCGGGATGGATATCACCACTACGGCGGCCATCATGGCGGGAATATTCTCACGCCCGAAGCCGTTTTCCCGGATCTCCTGAATTCCGTTTGACACCAGGAAGTAGGCGGAATCATCCGTAATCAGCCGGGGCCACACGTAGGAATTCCAGCACTCGATCACCTTCAGGATCAGAATCGTTATAATGGTCGGCCGGCAGATAGGAATCATCACCTTCCACAGGTACTTCAGGTCGGAGGTACCGTCCACCTTGGCCGCTTTATAAAGTTCCTCCGGAATCTGCTCGAAATTTTCCTTCAGCAGGTAAATGTAGAAAACGGAAGTTACTGAAGGAAGAATCAGCCCCAGAAAGGTGTTCCTCAGCCCCCAGTTGGTGATGGTGACAAAGTTGGTTATAATCACCAGCTCGTTCGGGATCATCATCAGTGCCAGAAAGAGTGTAAATACCAGGTTCTTGCCCCGGAAGTTCAGCCTGGCAAAAGCAAAGGCAGCGAGGACAATGACTCCCAGCATCAGTGCGGTGGTCACGGCTGTAAAAATCAGGGAATTCAGAAAATACCTGGCCAGAGGCACGGCCGTAAATGCATCCTGATAATTCTGTATTGTCGGCGCAGCAGTATAAAGCTTCGGCACATACTCCGAATTATAGGCACCGTAGCTTTTTACGGAGGTCAGGATCATCCAGTAAAAAGGAAAAAGTACAACCAGAGCCCACAGGGCCAGCAGGACATAGGTTATCGTCAGCCGGAGCCGTTTCCTGGCCTGGGCCGATTTCTCTATTTTTTCATAAGACTGGGAATCATTCGCGTTCATGAAATCCTCCTTCGCAAGCTGTCAGGCTGCGGCTTAACAGGCGCAGCTTCAGCTTCTGGTCACGGTCTTCCGGCTGGCCAGCAGGTTAATGCAGGTAATGGTCAGCACGATGGCAAACAGAATCAGTGCTGCCGCTGAGGCATAGGACGGATATCCGCCGCTGTCGCCATAAAGCATATCGTACACATAGCCTACGATGGTATTCATGCCGGACGCGTTCAGGTCCGTTCCGAAAATCGCAACCTCATCACTGTATGCCTTGAACGCTCCGATGAAGCCTGTAATCACCAGATAAAAAATCATAGGGGATATCATGGGAAGGGTGATGCGGGTAAAAATCCGGAAGCTTCCCGTTCCGTCCACCCGGGCTGCTTTATAGTAATCCGGATTTACACTGGCCAGCGCACTGGTCAGAATCAGGATCTTGAACGGCAGAACAACCCAGATGGTGTAAAAGCACATCACGAACATCTTCGCCCAGTAGGGACCTTCGATAAAGTCCACGGAGCTTCCCCCGAAAGCCTGGATAATCAGGTTGATAAAACCATCCGTATAGGGGGTTTTCTTAAAGAGAATCATAAACACAAGACCGACCGCCAGCGTGTTTGTAACGTAAGGCAGGAAATAGATGGTCTGGAACAGTTCCTTCAGAGGCTTGATGGAATGAAGCCCCAGAGAGATCAGCAGGGCAATACCCGTAGACAGGGGCACCGTGATAATCACCAGAATGAAAGTATTCTTCACTGCCTGCAGGAAATAGGGATCCCGCAGAACATAGGAAAAATTGAAAATTCCATAGCCGAAGAAGGTCTGAGAAGCGGAATTGTACCCTTCTTCCAGGGAATAGACCAGCACATCGAAAAGCGGATATACCATGAAAATCCCCAGGAAGATCAGGGCAGGAAGCAGATAAAGCCAGGCCTTGCGATTGTTTTTATCCATAAAATGTTCCTACTTTCCACGAAGAGTTCTGGCAGGACAAAGGGACAGTCCCTCTGTCCCGGTGCTCAGATATGTGCGATCCTGGCCTCTTTCCGGGGCAGGGTAAACCTCACTCTCTCCCCGGTTTCAGGAACAAACAGATGCACTTTATTCGGTCGGATCCGGAAGCGGACCACGTCCGACTTTCCGTCCGGACGTTCATCCGAATCGATGATGGTACGGATCTGCTCTCCCAGGAACGCGGGATGCTTCGCGACCACGCTGGTATCACGCCCCATGACCTCTACGGAGATCAGGCTGCACGGCAGGCTTCCCTGTTCGTCCGGCTCAAAGCCTTCCGGCCGGATGCCGACGGTCACCGGCTGGTCCGGAACATCCGGGACCTCCAGAATCGCGTCTTCTCCAACATAGACTTTTCTTTTTTCCACACGGCCGTCAAACAGGTTGACAGCCGGAGTCCCCAGGAACTTCGCCACAAAAAGGTTGGCCGGATCGTCATAGACATCCTGCGGCCTGCCGATCTGCTGCACCACGCCGACTTCCATGACCACAATCCGGTCAGAAATGCTCATGGCCTCTTCCTGATCATGCGTCACAAATACC
This sequence comes from uncultured Lachnospiraceae bacterium, assembly GCA_902783295.1. Taxonomy (GTDB): domain Bacteria; phylum Bacillota; class Clostridia; order Lachnospirales; family Lachnospiraceae; genus UBA3305. Next base: position 5,393 of record CACZQT010000068.1, on the reverse strand, counting down.
GTCGTAATACCTGTCTCCTTCTGGATCCGGCGGATCTCTTCCCGCGTCTGAAGACGCAGGCGGGCATCCAGATTGGAAAGCGGCTCATCCAGCAGCAGAACCCTGGGTCTCTTCACCAGAGCGCGGGCAATGGCCACGCGCTGCTGCTGTCCGCCGGACATTTCCCCCGGTTTCCGGTCCATCAGGTTTTCGATCTGAACCATGCGTGCGGCTTCCTCCGCCATGCGGTCCATTTCTTCATTGGAAAGCTTTTCTTTTCCCTTCCGGTTTTCCAGCGGAAAACGGATATTCTGGCGGACGGTCAGATGCGGATAAAGCGCATAGCTCTGGAAAACCATGCCGACGCCGCGGTTTTCCGGCGGAAGTGCCGTCACGTCGTCCTCTCCAAAGAAAATCTTTCCTTCCGTAGGCTGTTCCAGGCCGCAGATCATGTTCAGGGTCGTACTCTTGCCGCAGCCGGAAGGCCCCAGCAGACCGATCAGTTCCCCGTCCGGTATTTCAAAATCAAAATTGTTGACGGCGATCACATCTTCTTTAATCTTCCGGTTGCGGTTCGGATACCGCTTCGTCAGATTCTTCAGTATGATTTTCATGTTCTCCCCTTTATTATTCCTTCCTGCCGGCCAGCAGCCAGGCCAGGATGTGAACCGCCTGCTGGAATTTCCCGGCGTTCACCAGCTCTTCCAGCTCCTGCGGTGTAAGAACTTCTACGTTCAGGAATTCCATGGCATCCAGTTCCTGCCCGGTTACCTTCCGGCAGTCTTCCGCCAGGAACAGGTATGCATAATTATCTGCCATGGTAGCATTTGACGGAACCGTCATCAGGTGCGTCCAGTGGTCCGACACGTACCCCGTTTCCTCCCGCAGCTCCCTGCGGGCGGCTTCGAGAGCATTTTCCGCCACAGACGCGTCCCTGGCACTGCCGTATTCCCTGCCGTCCTTCCTTTCAATGCCGCCGGCCGGAAACTCCGTGGTCACCTCCCGGATTCCCTGGCGGTACTGTTTTACGCAAAGGTAGTTTCTATCCTCATCCCGTGCGACGATCACTACGTAATCCCGTCGGCTGTACGTATAATACGGTTCGAAAACACTGCCGTCCGGAAAGCGGAACGCCTGCCGCCGGAAATCGATCCATTCATCCTTCACAATGGTTTCCCGGGAAATCTCTTCCCAGGCAAGATGGTCTGACATTTTATTCCCCCATTTCTTCAGGTTTCTCCGCGGACTGTAATGTGTTCCCGCGTCTTTCTCCGGAGCAGAGCCGCCAGCCAGGCAAACAGGCAGCCTTCCGCCAGCAGAACCACGAGGAACACCGGCTGCTCCCGGACAGCTGCGATCAGCTGTCCCTGCGGAGTACATCTGGCCAGTGTCTTAAACGACGGTGAAAGGGAAGAAAGATCCACAAAGCAGCCGCCGATAATAGATGTGGCCAGGGCAAGGAAAGGTGCCATCAGATCAATTTTTCCGGTCACTCCAAAAGAGGACAGCAGAAGCGAAAGCCCGCTGATGCAGACGGTATAGCAGAGAAGCCCTGCCAGAAGGAGGGCACTCCGGTCCGGCCCGATCACGAAAGCCAGCAATGTGCCGAAAAGTCCGGCCAGAAACAGGCAGCCCGCGTCACTGAAAAAAGACAGGCGGGAACCGTTTCCAAGAACTGACAGGCGGGAAGAAACCTCCTTCGAAAAAGGATCGTTCAGACGTCTGGACATTGTGAGCAGAAGCAGAATCAGGGCCAGGGCTGCCACGCCTTCATAACAGGCGTAGGCGCTTCCGAAAACCGCCCGGAATGCCGCTTCCGAACCGCCCGCTGTCGTTGTCTGAATCAGGGGCGGCAGGTCGATTTCCCGGCTGGTCGGCTCCAGCAGGGAGCCGTCAAAGCCATCCTCTTCCAGCCCCTGCCGCAGCCTGGCAGAGGAGCGGCGGGCCAGCAGGATGCCTGCAATCGTCTCCCGCAGGAGATTGGCTGACGCAGCCCCCGGTGCGGTACGCAGGGTAATCAGGGACTCAGCCGTATCATCCAGGATTTTTTCATCGTATTCCGGCGTGATAATCAAAAGAGTTTCCGCTTTACCCCGAAGCAGGAAATCTTCCCCCTCTTCCACAGAACTGCAGAGAAGCGGTTCAATATCCTCTTCATTCATGATCGCCTCTGTCAGTTCCCTGGAATACGGACCCTGGCAGGTATCCGCCACCGCCAGAGATATCCTGGACGGCGCTTTCGCCGTAACGATGGCTGCAGCCGCAAGGAAACAGCCGGCCAGAAGAATATATACGGGCAGCAGGACTTCCGTCCCGCCGAAAGCAGACATCAGCTTCCGGACAGCTGCCTGGAAAACCTTTCGCAGCATAAGGTTACCTCTTTTCTTTCTGCAGGGAGAAGCCGCCGTACAGCAGCCACGCCGCCGCCAGAAGAACAGGAATCACCGCCATCACGGGAATCAGCACCTGCAGGACGCCGGCTGTTCCTTTGCCCAGAACCGCCGCGTAAATCCCGCGTGTCACATAAAAAGCAAGAGAAAGCTGTGAAAGCGGACGGATCGATTCCGGAAGCAGCCGGTAAGGGAAAATCGCGCCGCCTGCCAGCAGCATCATCAGAATCAGGACGTTTCCGATCAGCTGTGTCCGTTCCGGGGAGCGGCACAGAAGACTCAGCACGAAGAAAAAGCAGAAAGAAGCGAAAAACAGGATAAAAAAGGCGGGAATCAGGGTTTCCGCCTCAGGAAGGCGGATCATCCTTACTACCACAGCTACCGGAACAGCCGTAAATATAAACGACACCAGCAGCTTGGACAGCAGCAGTGCCAGGCTTCCCCGTCCCACCGCCAGCCGGGTGGTAATGCCCAGATCTTTCTCCTCGTACAGGCTCCGCAGAATGCAGAGCGGGAAAAACAGCAGGAACATGGAGCAGATTCCGGCTGCAAAAAATACCATCTGGGAAAGAGCCTCATCCTCATACAGGGAATCGATGGAAAAGTATTCCAGACGGAGCAGGACGTCTGTAAGGGAACTTCCGGAGTAATCGGAATTTACCTTGTCCTTCACGGCTCCTTCCAGGTTCCCGTAGCGGATTTTTGCGTCCGCGGAATACAGGCGCTGGTTTTCCTCCAGAATACCGACAATCGCAGACACCGCAGACCGCACCGCAGCGGCCTCCTTCGGCATGTTCCCGTTCAGGACCATGTCGATTTCCGTGGACGACATATCGTACAGATCATAGAAAAAGTTCTTTGGAATCGTAATGACTGCCGCACAGCCCTGTGCCAGCATTTCCTCATCGGTCTGATTCTCTTCCAGAGTGATGACTTCCCGGAACAGGGAAACCTTCTTCAGCTGGGTCATTAACACCCCGGAAGGAAATGACTGGTCTTCGTCCCTGACCGCAATGGAAAAGGGTTCTGTATACGAATTTACGGAGGTCATCCCGCTCATAAAAGAAAGCACCAGCAGGAGCAGGGCTGCCGGCAGCAGCAGAAGAAGCAGGCTCCCGGGTCCGCCTCCGCTCAGCAGGCGGATATCTTTTTTTATACAGGCAAGCAGCTTCATAGTGTCCCCTCTTCCGCTTTCCCGTCCTGCAGGCGGACAATCCGGTCACAGATACTTTCAGCTTCCCCGGAATCGTGACTGATGAGCACGATCGATGTTCCCTCGTCCCGGAGTTCCCTGAGCCAGCTGTACAGTTCCTGTACCGACCCGGCATCCATCCCTACCGTCGGCTCATCCAGGAGCAGCAGTTCCGGACGAATCACCAGGGCTGCTGCCAGGTTCAGCCGGCGCTTCATGCCGCCGGAATAGGTCTCCACTTTTTTGTTTCCTTTGTCTTCCAGCTTTGTACGGGCCAGAAGCGCCTTGATACGGTCCGCTTTTTCCCGGCCGCGCACGCCGTAGATCTCTGCCCAGAATTCCAGATTCTGCCTTCCGGTCAGAGCCGGATAGAGGGCAATTTCCTGCGGAACCATGGTAATCTTTCCATCCAGTTCCGGAGAAACCTCCCTGGTTCCGCTGCTCGGCAGAATAATCCCTGCCATGATCCCAAGCAAAGTGGTCTTGCCCGCGCCGTTTTCCCCGCGGATACCGAGAATCTCCCCTTCGCGCAAAGCCAGGGAAACCCCGTCCAGCACCGGTTTTCCTTTTTCATACATTGCCCTGATATCCTTCAGGACGAGAATTTCCTTCTTCTCCATCATGGTAACATTCTCCTGCCGGACGTTCCGGCTGTCAGGTCCTTTACAATCTCACCCGCGATCAGCATACCGCAGACAGCAGGCGCAAAAGCGGTACTGCCCGGGACGGCGCGTCTTCTTCCTGTCTTCGGTTCCTCCGGGACAGCCGCACTCTCCGCCGGCTCCGTCACAGAGCTTCCTTCCCCGCTGAACTCCTTCAAAGGCTGAAGCGGTTCTTCGGGAGAATAAACCACCTTCAGGCTTTTCACATCTCTTTTCTTCAGTTCCCGGCGCATCACCCGGGCCAGAGGGCAGCCTTTTGTTTCGTAGATATCCGCTGCGCAGAACCCGCCGGCCTCCAGCTTATTCCCGGCTCCCATGGCACTGATCACCGGAATACCTGCCTGCTTCGCACGGAGAATCAGTTCAATCTTGGCGGTAACCGTATCCACGGCATCCACTACATAATCGTACTCTTCAAAAGGAAACTGATCCGCATTTTCCGGAAGGAAAAAGGACGGAAACGTGCGGACTTTTACTTCCGGATTAATGTCCAGCATCCGCTCGCGCATTACGTCCACTTTAAGTCTGCCGACGGTCTTCCACGTCGCTATGATCTGGCGGTTCAGGTTGGTCACATCCACGGTATCGTGATCGATCAGATCGAAAGCTCCGATTCCGCTCCGCACCAGCGCTTCGCAGACATAACCGCCCACACCTCCGATTCCGAAAACCGCGACCCGGGAGGCTGCCAGCCGTTCCATGGCCTCCTGTCCCAGCAGCATCTGCGTTCTGGTAAACTGCGTATTCATCCATTCCCCCTGCTCATTCCCGGTGCTGCGTACATTGCATCAGGCAATACTCTAAAATCCTTATCTTATAGATTATACCAGTTATCCGCCTTTTTGCCACTATTTTCTTAACTCCATTTTTCAATTACCTGACTTATTTATAGTCTGCTTTAAATGAGTTTCCTGCTTTGGCTCAAAAACACTTTATCGCCTTGGCCAGCTGTCAAATTCATACCTTGGAACTGAATTTCCGAATTGTTCCCGGAATCCGCAGTGCCGTCAAATGCATTCCACGGAAAACACGGCCGTTTCCGGTCGCTTTACGGCGAGGCATTTGGAATGGGTTCCGCGACGGGCGGATCAGGAAGCAAAGAGCTTTCCTGGATTCCCCTGGGGTCGCTCCACCCATCCAGGCCTCGCCTGAAGCTCCCTGCGCCTGGCC